>NZ_BAAHCA010000300.1:0-5163 GCF_054776295.1 Streptomyces sparsus | reverse complement strand
GGCAGCGGCCCCATGGACGGCCGGGGGCGGGGGCCGGGAGCCGTCAGCGCGGGGTCAGGCGCGGTGGCGTCGCGGCGGTGCCGCCCCCGGGGCGGGAACGCCCGTCGAAGCAGGGAGGTGAGCGCCCGAAGGCTAGGGTGAGTCACGTCAGCAGCTCCTCATTCAGCTGTTGGCCACGCCCCCGGACAGTTGGCCCTGTCGCGGGGGTCTTCTGGTCGTTGCAGCGATCACTCTAGCGAGAAGTGCGTCCCCTTGCACCCCTCCGAGTCCCTGTGCGGTTGTGTGCGTCCGGACGCGTCCTGGTGTTCCAGGACGCCCCGGGGCGCGGCACGCTGGGTGTATGACCGAGTTGCCGCGCTACGAATACGAGAAGCTCGCGGACGTCATCGCTGCGGACATCGAATCGGGCAAGCTTCCGACCGGTGCCGCGTTGCCCGGAGAGCGTGCGATGACGCAGATCCACGGGGTGAGCATCGGAACCGCCCGGCGAGCTCTGCGCGAGCTGCGCCGCCGTGGCCTGGTCGCGACACTGCCGCACAAGGGGACGTTCGTGATCAGCGCCGACCCCCGGGCCGACGGCGAGGGGCAGTAGCGGCCACCCCCGAAAACCCGGTTGGTGTCCGGTGCGTCCGGCCGTCACAATCAGGCCCCATGGGACACGTCGAAGCCGCGCATCTGGAGTTCGTACTGCCGGACGGGCGGGTGCTGCTGGACGACGTGTCGTTCCGGGTCGGCGAGGGCGCCTCGGTGGCGCTGGTCGGGGCGAACGGTGCCGGCAAGACGACGCTGCTGCGCCTGATCGCCGGTGAGCTGACCGCCGACGGCGGCTCGGTCACCGTCAGTGGCGGGCTGGGCGTGATGCCGCAGTTCGTCGGCTCGGTGCGGGACGAGCGCAGCGTGCGCGACCTGCTGGTCTCGGTGGCGCCGCCGCGTATCAGGGCCGCCGCGCAGGCCGTGGACGCGGCCGAGCTGGCGCTGATGGAGCGCGACGACGAGGCCGCGCAGATGGGCTACGCGCAGGCGCTGGCCGACTGGGCGGAGGCGCAGGGCTACGAGGCCGAGACCCGCTGGGACATGTGCACGATGGCCGCGCTCGGAGTGCCGTACGAGAAGGCCCAGTGGCGGCAGGTGCGCACGCTGTCCGGCGGTGAGCAGAAGCGGCTGGTGCTGGAATCGCTGCTGCGCGGCTCGGACGAGGTGCTGCTGCTCGACGAGCCGGACAACTACCTGGACGTACCGGGCAAGCGCTGGCTGGAGGAGCGGCTGCGCGAGACGAAGAAGACGGTGCTGTTCATCTCGCACGACCGGGAGCTGCTCGCCCGGTCCGCCGAGAAGATCATCAGTGTCGAGCCGGGCCCGGCCGGTTCCGACGTGTGGGTGCACGGCGGCGGCTTCGCGACGTACCACGACGCCCGGCGTGAGCGGTTCGCGCGGTTCGAGGAGTTGCGCCGCCGCTGGGACGAGAAGCACGCCCAGCTCAAGCAGTTGGTGAACACCCTCAAGAACAAGGCGGCGTTCAACGACGGCCTGGCGTCCCGCTACCAGGCGGCGCAGACCAGGCTGCGCAAGTTCGAGGAGGCCGGCCCGCCGCAGGAGCCGCCGCGCGAGCAGGAGATCACCATGCGGCTGCGCGGCGGCCGTACCGGCGTGCGCGCGGTGACGTGCACGGACCTGGAGCTGACGGGGCTGATGAAGCCGTTCACGCTGGAGGTCTACTACGGCGAGCGGGTGGCCGTGCTGGGCTCCAACGGGTCCGGCAAGTCGCACTTCCTGCGGCTGCTCGCCGGTGAGGACGTCGCTCACAGCGGGGCGTGGAAGCTGGGCGCGCGGGTGGTGCCCGGCCACTTCGCGCAGACGCACGCCCACCCCGAGCTGGCCGGCCGCACGCTGCTGGACATCCTGTGGACGGAGCACGCCAAGGACCGCGGTCAGGCGATGGCCGCGCTGCGCCGCTACGAGCTGGACCGGCAGGCCGAGCAGCCCTTCGACCGGTTGTCCGGCGGCCAGCAGGCCCGGTTGCAGATCCTGCTGCTGGAGCTGGCCGGGACGACGGCGCTGCTGCTGGACGAGCCGACGGACAACCTGGACCTGGAGAGCGCCGAAGCGCTCCAGACGGGCCTGGAGGCCTACGAGGGCACGGTGCTCGCCGTCACCCACGACCGGTGGTTCGCCCGCGGCTTCGACCGCTACCTGCTGTTCGGCGCCGACGGCCGCGTCCGCGAGACGCCCGAGCCGGTGTGGGACGAGGGCCGAGTCGTCCGCGCCCGCTGACCGTTCCTGGGCGGTGGCCCCGGGACGGACGGCCACCTGCCGTCCGGCCGCGGGGCCGCCGCCGAGGCACGGCGAGGGGGGCATGTGAGGCGGCTCACGTGGGAACGTGGGCTGCGGTGGCGGCAGGTGCGGCACGGCGACCGCTACGTCTGCACGGACGTGCTGGCGGTGGTCGAGTTCGTGTCGATACCGGACGACCCGAACGACTACGTCACCAAGGTCGCCAAGTACGGCCGGTTCGGTGTCGCGTCCTACGTGATCGTCGACCCGTTCCGCGCGCTGTGCATCCTGCTGGACGAGCCGCGTCCGTCGGGCTACGGGCGGCGGGAGGAGACCCCGTTCGGCGAACGGGTGGAGCTGCCCCTCGCGGACGGCCGGACGGTCACGTTCGACACCTCCGGCTTTCCCCGGAAGTGAGGTCGCCGCTCCGGGCGGCCACCGGCCGCCACCGGCCGCGCACCCGCTCGGCTGCGCCCCGCTCAGCCGTTGACCGTCACCAGCACGCCCGGCGCCAGCAGCAGGGCGCACACCAGCAGGTTGACGACGCGGTGCTCCCAGAAGACCGCGACGAACTCGCGGATGGTGGCGCTGGGCCAGAAGTACCGGGCGGTCGGTGAGCCGAGCACCTGGCCGTTGACGCCGGCCCGGCGGGCCGTCATCGCGGCGCGGAACGCGTGGAAGTTGTTGGTGACGACCACGCACCGGTAGCCGGGCTTCTCCCGCAGCATCAGCCCCTGGCTGAACTCCAGGTTCTCGCGCGTGTTGCGGGAGCGCTCCTCCAGTCGCAGGTGCTCCTCGGGAACGCCGCGTGCCAGCAGCCAGTCCGCCATGGCCCGTGCCTCGGGGACCTTCTCGTCCGGGCCCTGTCCGCCGGAGGTGAGCAGCAGCGGCGGACGGCTGCCGCGTCCGGTCTGCGCGAGGTAGATCTGCCGGCCGCGCCGCAGCCGGCCCGCGAGCAGCGACGACACCCGCTCGCCGCCCAGCAGCCCGGCACCCAGCACGACGACGTAGTCGACGTCGCCGCGCACCGCGATCCGGCCGTAGAGAAAGGCGTAGCCGAGAAAGCAGGCGAAGAGGAACGAGACGTACGCGCTGACCAGCACCGCGGCGGTGGCGAACCCGTCGAGTGCCGGGGGGCCGCCGTTGCGGACGGCCAGCAGCAGTGCGATCAGCGCGAACACGGCGAGCCCGGTGAGCAGCGAGAGCAGGTTGGGCAGGCCGCCGCCCTCCTTCCTGACCATGGTCAGGCCGTTGGCGACGAGGAAGACGCCGAGGGCGAGCATGCCCAGCGCGGGGACGAGGAAGACCAGCGTCAGCACCACGTCGGCCACCGCCGGCGGCAGGTGCGGGATCTGGAGCAGCATGCCCAGGAGCAGGCTGGTCAGGCACAGGCCCAGCAGGACCGCGTTGCGGAAGCGCCGCCGGTCGGCGCGTACGCTGACGAGGAAGAGGGCCAGGAGCGCCGCGGACAGCGCGAAGGCGAGCATGTCGATCATCGTAGGACCAGCCTCCTCCCCGGCGGCGGTTCCGGACGGCCCGAGCGGTGACGCCGCCCGGGTGCCCTCGTGCCCCGTCCGGCAGCGGTTTTGACCCGTACGGGTGCGGAGCGGTATTCTGCCGGTTCGTTATGTGTATTGGCTTGCTCATTCTCACGTGAGGGGCCCTTACACCGGCCTACCGGTCGATGACCAGCGATCTGCACTCGGTTGCGTCCCGATGTGCGGTCACGGCTGTTGTGATCTGCCTGGTGGCCTTGTCAGGACCCACTCACTGAAGAAGCGAAGGCTACGACCGTGCGTACGTACAGCCCCAAGCCCGGCGACGTCCAGCGCCAGTGGCACGTCATCGACGCCCAGGATGTCGTCCTGGGCCGGCTGGCCTCCCAGGCCGCCAACCTTCTGCGGGGCAAGCACAAGCCCGTTTACGCCCCGCACGTTGACATGGGTGACTTCGTCATCATCGTCAACGCCGACAAGGTGCACCTCTCCGGCAACAAGCGGACCCAGAAGCTCGCCTACCGCCACTCCGGCTACCCGGGCGGCCTGCGGTCCGTCCGCTACGACGAGCTGCTGGAGAAGAACCCCGAGAAGGCCGTCGAGAAGGCCATCAAGGGCATGATTCCCAAGAACACCCTGGGCCGTCAGATGCTCTCGAAGCTGAAGATCTACTCGGGTGCCGAGCACCCGCACGCTGCCCAGCAGCCGGTTCCGTTCGAGATCACCCAGGTCGCGCAGTAAGTCCGGCCACCGTACAGACGAAGAGAAGCTGAGGAATACCGTGGCCGAGACCACCGCTGAGACCCCTGTCGCCGACGAGGTCGAGGAGTACACCACCGAGACCCCCGAGACCGACGAGTACACCACCGAGTCGCTGTCGTCCCGCTTCGGCGACCCGCAGCCCGCAGGCGGCACCGGCCGGCGCAAGAACGCCATCGCGCGCGTTCGCATCGTGCCGGGCAGCGGCCAGTGGAAGATCAACGGTCGCACCCTCGAGGGCTACTTCCCCAACAAGGTGCACCAGCAGGAAGTCAACGAGCCCTTCAAGGTGCTCGAGATCGACGGTCGTTACGACGTCGTCGCCCGCATCACCGGCGGCGGCATCTCCGGCCAGGCCGGCGCCCTGCGCCTGGGAGTGGCCCGTGCGCTGAACGAGGCGGACGTGGACAACAACCGCGCCCCGCTGAAGAAGGCCGGATTCCTGACCCGTGACGCGCGTGCCGTGGAGCGGAAGAAGGCCGGTCTGAAGAAGGCCCGTAAGGGCACCCAGTACAGCAAGCGCTGATCCGCGCTCGCTGCCCTGTGCGCAGCGCGAACGCCCCGGCGGCACCTCACGTGCCGTCGGGGCGTTCCCGTTCCGTGCAGGTCCGCGCCGGCCGGGCGGCCGCGCTCGGGG
>NZ_BAAHCA010000299.1:0-5179 GCF_054776295.1 Streptomyces sparsus | reverse complement strand
CGCCTTGCAGGTCCACGTACAGCCGGCCGTCGGGGAAGTCGTCCCGGGCGGCGTGCGCCACGTGCACGGCCAGGGTCGTCTTGCCCACACCGCCGATGCCGGCGACCGCGGAGACCGCCATCACCCGCCCCTCCGCGCGGCGGAGCCGGCTGCCCAACTCCGCCACGACGGCCTGCCGGCCGGTGAAGTCCGGCACAGTGGCCGGAAGTTGCTGTGGACGACGGGCCGGTGCCGACGTTTCGGGAGCGGCGGCGGGCGCGGCGAGGGTGTCGTCGCCGCGCAGGATGCGCTGTTGCAGGTCGGCCAGTTCGGGCCGTGGCTCCACACCCAGTTCGTCGGCCAGCAGCCGCCGGGTGTCGGCGTACACGGCGAGCGCCTCCGCCTGCCTGCCACTGCGGTAGAGGGCCAGCATCAGCAGCTCCCGCAGCCGTTCCCGCAGCGGGTGCTCGGCGGTCAGCGCGGTCAGTTCCGAGACGGCCTCGGCGTGGCCGCCCACCCGGAGGTCCAGGGCCAGGCAGTGTTCCGTCACGGAGAGCCGCCACTCCTCGAGCCGCACCCGCTGCGTCTCCGCGTACGGGCCGGGCACCTGGGCCAGCGGCTCACCGTCCCACTGGGCCAGCGCCTCCCGGTACAGGTCACGGGCCCGGCCGTGGTCGCCGCCCTGCGCGGCCCGCTCGGCGTCGGCGACCAGCCGCTCGGCCACGTCCAGGTCCAGCCCGGCGTCCTCGCCGGTGCGGATCGCGTACCCGCCGGACTCGCTGACGAGAGCCTGCGCGCCCAGGACCTTGCGCAGCCGGAAGGCGTAGGTGCGCAGTGCCGCGAGGGCCTGCTGCGGGGGCTGCTCCCCCCAGAGCGCGTCCACCAGCTCCTGCGCGGTCGCGGTGTGTCCGCCGCGCAACAGCAGCGCGGCCAGCAGGGCGCGCTGCTGCGGGGAGCCGGTGTTCAGCGGCTCCCCCTTCAGCCAGGCCCGCACGGGCCCGAGCACCGCGAAGCGCAGCCCTGTCCCCGAGTCGGCGACCATGAGTGCCCCCTCGTCCATCCGTCCCTGGGTGCCGCACCTCGCACAGTCTGCCCTGTGCGAGGTGGAAGGGGCAGTTCCGTACCGGCCGTTGACGGGGCCCGGCACGTCCCCAACCGGGAAGGTTAACCCGGTTCCGGCAGGGGCGAGTCGGCCACCGGCGCTTACCGGCCCCGGCGGGCCGCTCGGCCCGGCGGCCGGGACGCCCCCGGCTCGTGGGTCGGGGGCGGGCGTCAGGCTCTCGGGTAGCGCTGGAGCCAGCCGGGGGAGTGGGACGGGGTGGCCGGATCGTGCAGAGCCGGGCCCTGCGTCATCTCCATGGCGAAGTCGTCGGCCAGTTCCAGGATCGTCGCCCGACCCTCCAGCTCCGTCACCCAGTTCGGCGGCAGCGCCGTCTCTCCGTGCCAGGCCCCCAGCAGGTTGCCGCAGACCGACCCGGTGGAGTCGGAGTCGCCGCCGTGGTTGACGGCCAGCAGCAGGCCGTGGCGCACGTCCTCGGCGACCAGCGCGCAGTACACGCCCATGCCGAGGGCCTCCTCGGCCGTCCAGCCCTCACCGAGCGACTCCACCCGCTCCGCGGTGGGCAGGCCCTGGCGCACCGCGCCCAGCGCCCGCTTCAACGCGTCCGTGGTCTCCTCGTGGCCGGGCCGCGCGGCCAGCAGCACCAGCGTCTGCTGCACGGCACCGTCCAGCGAGGCGCCTCGGGTCAGGCCGTGCACGATCACCGCGAACGCGCCGGCCGCCAGGCAGCCCGTGGGGTGTCCGTGGGTCTGCGCCGCGCACTCCACCGCCAGCTGGAACACCAGCTGCGGCTCCCAGCCGACGAGCAACCCGAAGGGCGCCGACCGCATCACGGTGCCGCAGCCCTTCGAGCCGGGGTTCTTCGGCTGCTCCAGCGTGCCCATGCGGTCGTCGGCAAGGCCCGTCAGGCAGGCGTTGCCCGGAGCGCGCCGCGAGTACAGCCACTCCTGCCGGGCCAGCCAGCCGTCGTCCTTGCGTCGCTCGTCCGGACCCCAGTCGCGCTGCGTCGCCGCCCAGCGGAGATACGCCGCGTGCACGTCGGTCGGCGGATGCCAGGCCCCGGCGTCCCGGCGGACGTGCGCCCGTATCAGGCCGTCCACGGTGAACAGCGTCATCTGGGTGTCGTCGGTCACCGCGCCGCGCCGCCCGTAGGCGGGCACGTAGTCCGTCACGCCCTCGGTGCCGTGGGCCTGCCGGATGGCGTCCAGGGAGTCGAACTCGATGCCCGCGCCGAGGGCGTCGCCGATCGCCCCGCCCACCAGGCAGCCGCGCACCCGGCTGCGGAAGTCCTGCTGCTCGGCGCGCCCCCACACGGCGGTGTTGCCGGAATTGCCTGATCCGGTCACTGTGCCCCCTCACCCGGTCGACCCTGCCCAGTTCAGCACTGTAAACGACCGGACCCGACCGCCATCAGGCGTCGATCCGGTCACCGGCGGCGCCGACGGACGCGGGCGGAGGGCGGGGTCGAGGCACGGGGCAGCCGGCCGGGGCAGGCCCGGACCCCGGTGCCGTCAGTCGCCGAGTACCGGCAGCAGCTCCGGCAGGTGGCCGTCGTGGTCCCGCGCGGTCCGCTGCCGCTCGGCCGGAACCTCGCCGTACGTGGTGGTCCGGGGCCGGGCCGGACGTCCGGCGGCCTCCGCGATGCCGGCCAGGTCCCGCACCGAGCGGTACGAGCCGTACGACGAGCCGGCCATCCGCGAGATGGTCTCCTCCATCAGCGTGCCGCCCAGGTCGTTGGCGCCCGACCGCAGCATCTCCGCGGCCCCCTCCGCACCCAGCTTCACCCAACTGGTCTGGATGTTGGTGATGTGCGGGTGCAGCAGCAGCCGGGCCATGGCCGTCACCGCACGGTTGTCCCGCACCGTCGGCCCGGGCCGGGCGATGCCCGCCAGGTAGACCGGCGCGTTGGTGTGGACGAACGGCAGCGTGACGAACTCGGTGAAGCCGCCCGTCTCCTGCTGGAGACCGGCCAGCGTGCGGAAGTGCCCGAGCCAGTGCCGGGGTTGGTCGACGTGGCCGTACATCATCGTCGACGACGACCGCAGGCCCAGCTCGTGCGCGGTCCGCACCACCTCGATCCAGGTGGCCGCCGGCAGCTTGCCCTTGGTGAGCACCCAGCGCACGTCGTCGTCGAGGATCTCCGCGGCCGTCCCCGGGATCGAGTCCAGCCCGGCCTCCTTGGCCGCGGTCAACCAGTCCCTGATCGACAGACCCGTGCGGGACGCCCCGTTGACGACCTCCATCGGGGAGAACGCGTGCACGTGCATGCGGGGCACCCGCTCCTTCACCGCCCGCGCGATGTCGAAGTAGGCGGTGCCGGGCAGGTCCGGATGGATGCCGCCCTGCATGCACACCTCCACCGCGCCCACCTCCCAGGCCTGTTGGGCCCGGTCGGCGACCTGCTCAAGCGACAGCGTGAAGGCGTCCGCGTCGGTGCGCCGCTGCGCGAACGCGCAGAACCGGCAACCGGTGTAACAGACGTTGGTGAAGTTGATGTTGCGGGTGACGATGTACGTGACGTCGTCCCCCACGGTGTCCCGGCGCAGGTCGTCCGCGATCCGGCACAGCGCGTCCAGCGCCGGCCCGTCGGCGTGCAGCAGCGCCAACGCCTCGTCGTCGCCGAGGCGTCGCGGGTCGTCGGCGGCCGTGGCGAGCGCGGCCCGCACGTCGGTGTCGATGCGCTGCGGCACCATGCCGGGAGCCGCCCGCTCGCGCAGCGCCTCCCAGTCGCCGTACACCTCGTCGAAGTCGTCGCGGCGGTCCGCCGTCCGGCCGGACGTGTCGATGGTCCGGTGCAGGTCCGTGCGGCCGGACGCGGAGGCGGTGAACTCCTCGTCCGGCTCCTGCCACGGCAGCCCGGACGGCACGGCGTCCTCACGGGCCAGACCCGTCCCGGCGTCCGACAACGCCCGCACGTGCGGCAGCAGCCGCGGGTCGAGCCACGGCTCGCCGCGCCGCAGGAACTCCGGGTAGACGGTGAGCCGTTCCCGCAGCGTGAACCCGGCCTCCGCGGTCCGGGCGGCCAGGTCGTCGATGTGCGGCCAGGGCCGTTCCGGGTTCACGTGGTCCGGCGTCAGCGGTGACACACCGCCCCAGTCGTCGATGCCCGCGCCGATCAGCAGCCGGTACTCGTCGTCGACCAGGTTCGGCGGCGCCTGCACCCGGGCCGACGGCCCGAGCACGTGCCGGGTGACGGCGACGGCCGCGGCCAGCTCCGACAGTTCGGCGTCCGGCATGCCGCGCATCGCCGTGTCCGGCTTGGCGCGGAAGTTCTGCACGATGACTTCCTGGATGCCGTGGTACGCCCGCTGGATGCGGCGCAGCGCGAACAACGCCTCGGCCCGCTCCTGGTGGTTCTCGCCGATCCCGATCAGCACACCCGTGGTGAACGGCACGTTGGACCGCCCCGCGTCCTCCAGGACACGCAGCCGCACGGCCGGCTCCTTGTCCGGCGAGCCGTGGTGCGGCCCGCCCGGCTCCGACCACAGGCGGGTCGCCGTCGTCTCCAGCATCATGCCCATCGAGGGCGCGACCGGCTTGAGCCGCTGGAGGTCCGTCCAGGACAGCACACCCGGATTGAGGTGCGGCAGCAGCCCCGTCTCCTCCAGCACCCGGATCGCCATCGCCCGCACATACGCCAGGGTGTCGTCGTACCCGTGCGCGTCGAGCCACTCGCGGGCTTCCGGCCAGCGCTCCTCGGGACGGTCGCCGAGCGTGAACAGCGCTTCCTTGCAGCCCAGTTCGGCGCCCCTGCGGGCCACGTCCAGCACCTCGTCGGGAGACATGTACATCCCGTGCCCGGCCCCCCGCAGCTTGCCGGGCACGGTGACGAACGTGCAGTAGTGGCATCTGTCCCGGCACAAGCGGGTCAGCGGGATGAAGACCTTGCGCGAGTAGGTGATGACCCCGGGTCGTCCCGCGGCCTCCAGACCGGCGTCCCGCACCCGCGCGGCGGACGCCGTCAGATCGGCCAGGTCGTCGCCCCGGGCCTGGAGCAGCACGGCGGCTTCGCTGGTGTCCAGCGTGACGCCGTCCCTGGCCCGGCGCAGCGCGCGGCGCATGGCGTTGGCAGTCGGTCCCTGCGCGTCTGAGGTCATTACCCGAGGGTACGACCCTGTCCCGACCAGCGGCACAGCAGTT
>NZ_BAAHCA010000298.1:0-5191 GCF_054776295.1 Streptomyces sparsus | reverse complement strand
CCCCCGCCGCCGGAGCGGCGGGGGACGTGCCGGTGACGTCGGCGGCCGGGGTGGCTGCCTGTGCCATGGACCTCACCGGGTGCCCTTCTCGGCGAACTCGCCGATGTCGTCGATGTTGTCCTGGTCGACGAAGGCGGGGCCGGTCAGCACCGGCTGCTCGCCGCCACCGCTGAAGTTGCCGTTGTTCTTGTACAGCCACAGGGTGTCGACGGCCAGGTAGCCCTGGAGGTAGGGCTGCTGGTCGACGGCGAAGCTGATCCGGTCGTCCTCGAGGTAGCCGACGAGTTCCTTGTTGAGGTCGAAGGTGGCGACCTTCGCCTTGCTGCCGGACTCCTTCACCGAGTCGACCGCGGTGAGGGCGAAGGGGGCGCCCAGCGTCACCACGTAGTCGACCGCCTTGTCCTGCCGGAGCTTGGCCTCGATGGTCGACTTCACCGACGGCATGTCCTTGCCGTTGACGTAGAGGATGTCGGTGGTGCCCTCGAAGGCCTTCTTCACCCCGGCGCAGCGCGCTTCGAGCGCCACGTGGCCCTGCTCCTGGATGACGCAGATGTTGCGCTTGGCGCCGACCTCGTTGAGGCGCTTGCCGAAGGCCTCGCCGGCGACGGTCTCGTCCTGGCCGAAGTAGGAGAGCAGGCCCATCTCCTGCCACTGGTCGAGTCCGGCGTTGAAGCCGACCACCGGTATGCCGGCCGCCTGCGCCTTCTCCACGGCCGCCTTCATCGCCTCCGGCTTGGCCGCGGTGATCGCGATGCCGTCGACCTTCTGGTCGATGGCGTTCTGCACCAGGTTGGCCTGGTCGGCGGCCTTCTCGTCGCTGGAGTAGATCAGCTCGACGTTGTCCTTGGCGGCGGCCGCGGTGCCGCCCTTGCGCACGATGTCCCAGAAGGTGTCCCCGGGCGCCGCGTGGGTGATCATGGCGATCTTCATGCGCGGCGTGTCGGCCTTGCCCGCGGTCGACCCGTCGGAGTCCTCCTGGGACTTCTTGCCGCCGGAGCCGCTGGAGCAGCCCGCGGCGAGAAGGACGGCGGCGGCGCCGGCGGCGAGGGCTGCCGTGGTTCTGCGGGACCTGCGGGCCGAGCCCGGACGGATGGTGCGCTTCATGGTCCTGACCTCACTTCGGGTGAGTGGAGGGGAGAGAAAGCGGAAGGAGGGGGGGACCCGCCGGGTGAGTGGGGGAGGACGACCGCCCGGGGGTCATGGGGGATGTTCTCGGTCACCGACCGGGAACGTCCCCGTTGCAGGACTGGATTCGACTCCCTGGGAGACGGTGCTGTCAAGACTTTGTAAGGACAACACTTCATCTTGACGTAACGGCCCGATAACGCGGTGGACGTTTCAGGGTCCAGACGTCCGAATGTAAGGACAAATTATTGACATGGGTCAGGCGCCGGGTCTAAACCTTGGGGTCGACGCGACATCCCTCCGGTGCCGCCGTTACGAGGAAAGGGCTTCCATGACCGAGCCATTCGACGTCATCACGATGGGCCGCATCGGGGTGGACGTCTACCCGCTCCAGACGGGAGTGCCGCTCCCGCAGGTCGAGACGTTCGGCAAGTTCCTCGGCGGCTCACCCACCAACGTCGCGGTGGCCGCGGCCCGGCTCGGACGGTCCACCGCCCTCGTCAGCCGTACCGGCCAGGACCCGTTCGGCGACTACTGCCACCAGGCACTGGAGGGCTTCGGCGTCGACGACCGCTGGGTCACCGCGGTCCCCGGACTGCCGACACCCGTCACGTTCTGTGAGATCTTCCCGCCGGACGACTTCCCGCTGTACTTCTACCGCCAGCCCAAGGCCCCGGACCTGGAGATCCGCCCGTCCGAGCTGGACTTCGCCGCGTTGGACGCGGCCCGCGTGCTGTGGGTGACCGGGACCGGCCTCTGCGAGGAGCCCAGCCGCTCGGCGACGCTCGCCGCCCTCGCCTCCCGCAACAAGAGCGGGCACACCGTCTTCGACCTGGACTGGCGCCCGATGTTCTGGGCCGACCCGGAGAGCGCCCGCCCCTGCTACCGGCAGGCCCTGGAACACGCCACCGTCGCCGTCGGCAACCTCGACGAGTGCGAGGTCGCCACCGGCGTCCGCGACCCGAGGGGCTGCGCCGAGGCGCTGCTGGCGGCCGGGGTCGAACTCGCCGTCGTCAAGCAGGGCCCCAAGGGGGTGCTCGCCGTGCACCGGGACGGCGGCTCGGCCGAAGTGCCACCGCACCCGGTGGAGGTCGTCAACGGACTCGGCGCCGGTGACGCCTTCGGCGGCGCGCTCTGCCACGGCCTGCTTGCCGGCTGGGAGCTGGAGCACACGATGCGCTTCGCCAACGCGGCCGGTGCCCTGGTCGCGTCCCGCCTGGCCTGCTCCTCCGCGATGCCCTTCGAGGCCGAGGTCGAGGAACTCCTCGCCGACTGAAGCCGGCCCCGCCCCCACGCCTTCCCTCCCGCGGAGGGCGCCCCCGCGACCTCTCGACAGGGAGCCCGCCTTGAGCATCAGCATCTCCGACCTCGTCCGAGTGCGCGCCCGGCACCCCGAGGCGATCGCCGAGGCCGCCGGCCGGCGTGCCCGCCGCCCGCTCGTCGGCGACAGCGGACGCCTCATGATCGTCGCCGCCGACCACCCCGCCCGCGGCGCCCTCGCCGTCGGAACCCGGCACCTCGCGATGGCCAACCGGCTCGACCTGCTGGAACGGCTGACCCTGGCCCTCTCCAGGCCCGGGGTGGACGGCGTGCTCGCCACCGCCGACATCCTGGAGGACCTGCTGCTGCTGGGCGCGCTGGAGAACAAGGTCGTCATCGGCTCGATGAACCGCGGCGGCCTCGCCGGCGCCACCTTCGAACTCGACGACCGGTTCACCGGCCACCGCGCCGAGGACCTCAGCCGCCTGCGCTTCGACGCCGGCAAGCTGCTGCTGCGCATCGACTACGAGGACGAGGGCTCACTCAGCACCATGTTCTCCACCGCCCGCGCCGTCGACGACATGGCCGCCCACCGGCTGCCGGTCTTCGTCGAGCCGTTCATCTCCCGCCGCTGCGACGGCAAGGTCACCAACGACCTCAGCGCCGAAGCCGTCACCAAGTCCATCGCCATCGCCTCCGGCCTGGCCGGCACCTCCGCCTACACCTGGCTGAAGGTGCCCGTGACCGACGACCCCGACGAGATGGCCCAGGTGATGGAGACCTCGACGCTGCCGGCGGTGCTGCTCGGCGGTGAGGTCAACGGCGACCAGGACGGCGCCTACGAGAAATGGCGCAAGGCGCTCGCCCTGCCCACCGTGCAGGGACTGGTCGTCGGCCGCTCGCTGCTCTACCCGGCGGACGGTGACGTCGGCGCAGCCGTCGACACCGCCGTGGGACTGCTCTGAGATGGGGAGGCTGACCGACATGAGCGACAGCACATACAGCACATACAGCGCCGACGGCACCGACAGCGCCGACGGCACCGAATCCGGCACCTCCCGCACGCCCGGGCGGGCGCCCGCACCCCACGGCTTCCACCTGCCCGCGGGCAGCGCCGCCCGCGGGCCCTACGCCCTGGACATCGACCCCGAGCTGGCCGGCTGGGGCCACAGCTCGCTGCGCGTCGTCGAACTGCCGCCCGGCGGACGGCACTCCTTCGCCACCGGCGACAGCGAGTGGATCGTGCTGCCGCTCACCGGCGGCTGCACGGTCACCGTCGACGGCAACACCCTCCGGCTGCACGGCCGCCCGGGTGTCTTCGAGGCCGTCACCGACTTCGCCTACCTGCCGCGGGACGCCGACGCGGTGCTCGACACCGCCGGCGGAGGCCGGTTCGCCCTCACCGGGGCCCGCTGCGAACGCCGCCTGCCGGCCCGCTACGGACCGGCGTCCGGGGTGCCGGTGGAGCTGCGCGGCAGCGGCGGCTGCTCCCGGCAGGTGAACAACTTCGCCGCCGCCGACGTCTTCGAGGCCGACCGGCTGATCGCCGTCGAGGTGCTGACACCCGGCGGCAACTGGTCGTCCTACCCGCCGCACAAGCACGACGAGTGCCGGCCCGGCGAGGAGTCGGAGCTGGAGGAGGTCTACTACTTCGAGATCGCCCCGCACGGGCCGACCTCCGGCCTGGGATACCAGCGGGTCAGCCCCTCCGGGCGGGGCCGGGACACCGACGTGCTCGCCGAGGTCCGCAGCGGTGACGCGGTGCTCATCCCGGACGGATGGCACGGGCCGTCCATCGCCGCCCCCGGGCACGACATGTACTACCTCAACGTGATGGCCGGTCCCGGTCTGGATCGCAGCTGGCTTATCTGCGACCATCCTGACCACGCGTGGATTCGTCGTACGTGGGGAGAAACACCAGTGGATCCGAGGCTACCGCTCTACTCTGCGATGGATTCCGCAGAATATGCGAGTCCGGACACCGCCTCGCACGTCACGGACCAGGCCCCGCCACACCTGCCGTCCGCACCGCCCACGCAGGACACGAACGACACGAACGACACGCAGGACACGAACGACACGCAGGGCACGCTGGACACGAAGGAGGGGGGCCGGTGACGTCGGTCCGCAGGCTCACGGTCGCCCAGGCGCTCGTCCGCTTTCTCACCGCCCAGCACACCAGCCGCGACGGCCGGCAGCAGCGGCTCGTCAACGCCACCTGGGGCATCTTCGGCCACGGCAACGTCGCCGGACTCGGCCAGGCCCTGCTGGAGTACCAGGACACCATGCCCTACCTCCAGGGCCGCAACGAACAGGCCATGGTGCACGCCGCCGTCGGCTACGCCCGGCACAGCAACCGGCTGCGCGTCCACGCCGTCACCACGTCCATCGGCCCCGGCGCCACCAACCTCGTCACCGGCGCCGCCCTGGCCACCGTCAACCGGCTGCCGGTGCTGCTGCTGCCCGGCGACACCTTCGCCACCCGGCCCGCCGACCCCGTGCTCCAGCAGCTGGAACACCCCGGCGCCGGTGACCTCTCCGTCAACGACACACTGCGACCCGTCTCCCGCTACTTCGACCGGATCACCCGGCCCGAAGCGCTGATCCCCGCCGCGCTCCAGGCCATGCGCGTGCTCACCGACCCGGCCGAGACCGGCGCCGTCACCCTCGCCCTGCCGCAGGACGTGCAGGCCGAGGCGTACGACTGGCCGGAGGAGTTCTTCGCCGAGCGCATCTGGGCCGTCCGCCGGCCCGCCCCGGAGGCCGGCGAGCTGGCCGACGCGGTGGCGGCGATCCGGACCGCCCG
>NZ_BAAHCA010000297.1:0-5199 GCF_054776295.1 Streptomyces sparsus | reverse complement strand
CGGCAGCGCCGCCCACAGCAGCCCCGACGCCGCGAGGGCGGCAGCTCCCCTGGCCGCGACGATCGCCGCCACCGTGCGCCGCGGAGCCCGTCTGTGTGCGCCCTCACCACCCGGCATCACCCTGCCCCGCCCCTTCGTAGCCTGTGCCTTCTTCTGCTTCTTGTCCCCCGGGTCCGGCGCGGAACCGCGAGTCGACAAGTGGTGCACGGATCCTAGGACACCGCGGCACCGGCATGATCGTCTCGCGGACCCGCGCAGTACGGACCGCCGTCGCGGGGGTCCGTCAACTCCACTGCGGACGGGTCCTCTTGGCCCGGCAGTGACTTCACCGTTCCTCCACACGGAGTCCCGACCGAACTGATAGGGAAGGTGGAGTACCACGGACCGCAGGGGGAGGAACGCGTGGGAGACGGCAGAAGTCGGCCGGTTGCGGCGGGGGTGGCCGTGCTGGCGGCAACGGTGGTGCTGTTGTTGGCCGGATGCTCCGAGCAGGCAGCGGAACAGCCGTCGCGCGTGGACGTGAGCGACGGCGGACTGTGCCCGTTCCTCACCGACGGGGAGATGGAGCAGCTGAACCTGTCCGTCCTCTCCCCGGGCCCCGGTTCCGGCGACGCCGAGGCCGACGCCGAGAAGGCCGAGCGGAAGGCGAGACGGGACCGCGAGGACCGCGTCCTCGACGAGTGCGCGTACGTCGGGCCACGGCTCGGGGACGCGCCGCTGGACCAGGTGCGCGCCCGGCTGCGGGAGGGGAGCGTCACGGAACTCGGGGACGCCGACCCGAGATGGCGCGCCCGGGAGGACGCGGAGCGCGACGGGATCGCCTTCGAGAAGGACGCGGCGTTCAGCAAGGACACCGCCGTGTGTGAACTGCTGGCCCCGGGGCGGCCGGCCGACGGCGGGGACCCGGCCACCACGGTGGAGGTGACGGTGTTCGTCCCCGTCGCCTCCACCGCCGGCCACCGGCCCGGGGACGGCTGCGCCGCCATGAACGAGGCCGCACCCCTGATCGAGCGGAAGTTCCGGCAGCCCTGACCGCCCGGGCGGCGTTCAGTCCATGAGCGCTGCCCGGGCGCGAGTCCCGTCCCCTCAGGCGACGGGTGGCCTCTCACGGTGACAGGCACAACGGCACACCTGGTAGCTGACGCCCGGCGTCGGGACCGAACGCGGGACGGCCTCGGCACAGGCGGCATGGGAGCCCGGGCGGCAGTCGTAGGAGGCGTACGACGCGTGGGGCACGTCCGGTTGCGAGTGCGCCGGCTGGGCCTCTCGCGGAGCGGCGGTCACGTCCGTCCCTCCGGTTCGGCGAAGGCGCGGCGTACCCGGTCGGCGGCAAGGTCCCAGGCCAGCGCGGTGGCCAGCACGGACGCCAGCTCGGCGGTCCGGTCGATCCACCGGAACCCGTCCGCGTCGCGGCAGAGCACCTCCGGATGCCCGTCGGGCAGCACGCAGCAGAGGCGGTCCGGGCCGGGGGCTCGCCGCCCGCACGGCCGGGCCCGGCCCTCGGCCCTCACGTCGCGTTCCCGTGACCGCAGCCGTCCAGGTCGAGGCAGCACGTCTCGGTGACACGGAGCTGGCGAAGCGTGCGCTGCTCGTACTCGGTGAAGTACGGCCGCACCACGGGCAAGTTGTCGACGAAGAACGGCAACTGGCGCTCGCTGTAGGGGGAGCGGGGCGCCGGCAGCCACCGGGACGGCGCCCCGGGCGCCGGAGGCGGTACCGCACCGATCCCCGCAGGCGTGCTCGCCGCCCTGCTCACGGGTCCACGACAGGGCCTTGCCGGGGGCCTGAAAAGGACAAGAGCCACCCGGTCGAGCAGCCAGCGGATAGTGTTCCTCACGTCGATCTCCTAGTCGGGTCGGCCACGCCCCGGGAGGTCTCAACCACCTCGTCGGGGTCTTCTCAGGTCGGGTTCGGGAACGCTCGGGCGGACGGTGCTCCGGACAGCCCGTCGTCGGCACCGTCGAGGTCGGTCCCCGGGTCGGCCTCCGACGGGGCCGGAACAGGCTTCCACTCCGGGCGGGGGCCCTGGAGCGAGTGCCGCGCTGCTGTTCCGGCGGCGGCATCCGCCAGGTCCCTGCGGCGGGCACGGTCGGCGGCGGTGCGCCGCCCCGGGCTGGTCATCGTCGGCCCTCCATGACAGTCACGTGCTGACTGTCACATCGTGTCCACGCAAAGTGGCCGGAACTATCAGCCCGTGCTGATAGTTCCGGCCACCGCCTGACTGATCGTCACATACCAAGCCAGGCACCGTAGTTACTGAACGAGTGCGGCAGTTGTCGCCGTGCGGAATCCAGACCGAGATAGGTCTCACGGACCAAGGGGTGGTACTTCGCTTGCTGTGGCGCCGCGCTGCGAGCCTTCTGGATGCTCTTGAACGCGGCGTCCGTGCGCCCCGTCCAGAGCTGCGCCCGGGCCACCTCGGCGTAGTGGTGGCTGCGTCGGCTCGCCGGCCAGTCCTCGGGCAGCGGAAGCCCGGCGGCCTCGGCCACCGCTTCGTCGTAGAGATCCCGCTCCGCCAGCGTGCTCACCCTGTGCACGCCCACGTTGGTGGGCCCGAAGGCGAGCCAGTGCACCTTCTCGGCGGCACCCGTCCGGGCGGCGATACGCCGGGCCTCCTCCAGGTGGCCGTCGGCAGCCGCTCCGTCTTTGCTGCGAGCGGCGAGCACCGACGCCCCGAGGTGCAGCTGGCCCGTGACCACGTCACGTTCCGTTCCCGGTTCGGCCTGCTCGACCCTGGCCATCCCCAGCCGGACCAGCCGCTGGCCGGTGCGGTAGTCGGTCGCCCGCAGATAGACCAGTGCGCGCATGTACTGGCGCATCCCCGACAGCACCGGGTCGGAGGCCCGCTCAGCAGCCCAGTCCAGGCGGTCCAGCGCCACCGTGCACAGGTCACCGAAACCCAGTTTGGCAGTGACGTCGTACGCCGTGCGGTACGTACTGGCCAGGACCTGCCACGCGCGGTCGGACCGGTCCGTGTGCGCGGCTGTCGTCGCCTCGGTGATCAGCCCCGGCAGCTCGCTCGCGACCGTACGCAGATCGGTGGCCCGCACCAGAGCGCAGAGCCGTTCGGCCTCGGCGCTCAGCTCGTCGATCGAACGCGGACGGACCTCCAGGTCCGCACCGAGGTCGTACAGGTCCAGTGCCTCGCGGATCGGCTGGATGAGACCGTCCAACTGGTCCTGCTGCAACTCCGTCAGGTAGGGCTGGCCCGTGAGGTCGGAGACCGGGACGGACATGGCCCGCGCCAGCGCCCCGATCACTCCTGGAGAAGCCTGGAGGTTGCCCTGTTCCACCTTCGTCAGGGTGCTGTACGAAACGGCGGACAGGTCGGCCAGTTCCTGTTGCGTCAATCGGCGGACCTTGCGTGCGTGAGCAATTCGAGTACCGACATGTTCACGGACGTGCGGCGGCATAACGGCCTCCAGGTTCTGTGCTGACATTCAGATCCGTACTCTCAACGGCGGTGTCCGACAGATGCGTTCGAGCCCGTCCGGCGGACGGGCGAAGCACCGTCCGGGCCCCGCTCCACCCGCTTGGCCCCCTGCGGCGCCGACGGCCGAGCCGGTCAGCCGTCCATTGCATGCCCTGCTGTGCGCGACCGACACCCGGCGAGTGCGGTTACGACCTCACAGGTGCGTGCTGCGCCCTCGTCGCAGAACATCCCATGCCGGGATTCCACCACCGCCTGCGGTTCGGCCGAGTGCAGCAGTTCCGGCTCGTCGCTCGCGGCCGATCGAGGAGAGTGATCACTTCGGGAACGAGTCGGTGGGTCCGGGCTCAGAGGCCCACGGCGACGAGCAGGCTGCCCGTTGTCCTGCATGACTGCCGCAGTGCCTCGACGAACAGCTCGGCGAGCCACGCTGCCGTGTCCCCGCCCCACCCTCGGACTGTGCAGTCGAAGCCCAAGCAAAGCTCCCCGGCGGGGACTTCCTGCAGACGCTCCTGGCCACTGGGCTGCGGAGTGACTCCGTCGGGAAGGGAATCGGCCTGCGGCTCAGCTCGGCACGCGAGGTGCCCCTGGGCGAGTTCCTGCGCCCTGGCTGCGAGCACGTCTCCCCGTAGCGAGCCCGGAACCCCTTCCAAGCGGACCCGCACAGTGCGTTCAGGCTGCCGGAAGGCGGTCAGCTCCCACCACTCGGACATGGAGGCGAGTGCCGCGCGGGCGTCGACCGCTGCTTCCATGGGCACCAGGGCGTGGAGGCCGGTGAGGCGGTAGGTGCCGACGGCGCTCAGTGCGTCGGACAGCAGCGCGGTCAGCGGAAGGAAGGGCAGGCGCTGCCCAGGCAGCTGGGGAGCAACGTCAACCTGGCACCAGGCCATCTCGGTCTGCCGGCCTCGGTGCTGCCAGTCACCGCCCGCGTCCAGGTGCCACCATCGGCGCCCGGGAGGCATACCCGCACTGGAGTCGACCGAGGGCCAGCCGTACGCGTCGGCCCGGCTGATCACCAGGCCGTTGATCCCGTCTGCCAACTCTGCCACGTCGTCCTGGCGCCAATGGCCGACAACGGTGGTATCGGCGTCCATGACGCCGTGGAGGCCGAGGAACATCTCCCCCGTCGAGCTTTTCCCCGTCTCTTTGACACGCGGCAACCGCTTGCGCCCCACCCTCGACTCCTCGCTGGACGTTTCGGTGCTGTCCTGCCTTGAAGTGTCCGAGGAACCGCCCCGGTCCGGTGTCGTGTCCTCGCCCGCCTCGCCCACGTACACGCTGCCGTTCACGTGGTCGGACGCCGACAGTCGCCAGTGTGCCGGGCGGCGCCGCGGCTCACCCCCTAGGCTCGCGGCAGCGATCGTCCGGGTGAAGGGGAACCATGCACGTCAGTGAGCTGGTCGGCACCGATGAGTGGCACGGCGTCGAGGAACGGCCGTTCGTCGTCTACAAGTACGCGGCCACGCTGGACGGGCGGATCGCGGCGGCGGACGGCACCAGCCAGTGGATCACCAGCCCGGAGTCCCGGGCCGAGGTGCACGCGCTGCGCGCCGCCTGCCAGGCCACTGTCGTGGGGTCCGGCACCCAGCAGGCCGACAACCCCCATCTCGCGGTCCGGTCGATGAAGGACGACCCCGAGCTGCGGGTGCCCGTGCCGGCCGACCAGCAGCCGTGGCGGGTCGTGGTGGACAGCGGCGCCCGCACGCCCGCCGGTGCCCGGATGCTCGACGACGCCGCCCCGACGCTCGTCGCGGTCGCCGAGGACGCCG
>NZ_BAAHCA010000296.1:0-5215 GCF_054776295.1 Streptomyces sparsus | reverse complement strand
GGTGGCCGTGGACAGTGCGCTGGGTGACCGGTCCGGGCCGGCGGTGCCGGGCTCCGGAGCCGGGCTGGTGGGCATGCGGGAGCGTGTCGCGCTGCTGGGCGGCGAGTTCGAGGCCGGACCGCAGGACGGCCGCTGGGTGGTGCGGGCGGTGTTCCCGCTGGACGAGGGAGAGTGAGCGGCGTGACGATCCGGGTGCTGGTCGCCGAGGACCAGTCCGCGGTCAGGTCCGGGCTGGTGCTGATCCTGGGCAGCGCGGCGGGCGTCGAGGTGGTGGGTGAGGCCGCCGACGGGGAGCAGGCCGTGCGGCTGGCGCGCGAACTGCGGCCCGACCTGGTGCTGATGGACGTGCAGATGCCGGAGCTGGACGGGGTCTCCGCGACGCGGCAGGTGGTGGCCGAGGGACTGGCGGACGTGCTGGTGCTGACCACCTTCGACCTCGACGAGTACGTCTTCGGTGCGCTGCGGGCGGGGGCCTCGGGTTTCCTGCTGAAGGACACCGACGCCGCGTCACTGGTGGAGGCGGTCCGCACGGTGGCGCGCGGTGAGGGAACGATCGCGCCGGCGGTGACCCGGCGGCTGATCGAGGAGTTCGCGAGCACGGGGGCGGCCCGGCCGCGCGTGCCGCAGCTGGAGTCGCTCACCGCGCGGGAGTACGAGGTGCTGGCGTGCCTGGGTGAGGGGCTGACCAACGCGGAGGTGGCCGGACGGCTGTTGATGGCGGAGGCCACGGTGAAGACGCACGTCAGCCGGGTGTTGGGCAAGCTCGGGTTGCGCAGCAGGACGCAGGCGGCGGTGCTCGCGAAGGAGTGGGGCGTCACCCGACCGTGACCGTCAAGTGGTCCAGACCTATTGATTATTGGTCCAGACCTCCATACTCTCGCTTCTCAACTGCGGCGATCGTGTCAGGTACAGGCGGACACGGTCCGGGCGGCGCAGGTACCCCCCGACGGACCGGCGGCACAGGCCGGCCACAGCTCGAGGAGCGCCCTTGAGAACGACACGCACCACCGCACGACGCACGACACGCAGAGCCCTCGCGGCCGCTGCGGCGCTGCTGATCCCCATCGGCGGCATGGTCGCCCTCGCCTCTCCGGCACAGGCCGCCGAGAAGGCGACGGCGACGTTCCAGAAGACGTCCGACTGGGGCAACGGCTTCGGCGGCCAGTGGACGATCAAGAACACCGGCGACACCACCCTGACCGACTGGAAGCTGGAGTGGGACTTCCCCGCCGGCACCGGTGTCGGCTCCCACTGGGACGCCAAGGTCACCAAGGACGGCAACAGCTACACGGCCGTCAACCTGGCCTGGAACGGGACGCTCTCCCCCGGTGCCAGCGTCAGCTTCGGCTTCAACGGCACCGGTCCGGGCTCACCCAGCGGGTGCCAGATCAACGGTGCGGCCTGCGACGGCTCCGGCGGCGACCCGGATCCCGACCCGGACCCCGATCCCGACCCGGACCCGGACCCCGATCCGGACCCCACCCCCGACCCGCCCGGTGAGTTCGTCAACCTGGGCTACTTCACCGAATGGGGCGTCTACGGGCGCGACTTCCACGTGAAGGACCTGGTGACGAACGGGTCGGCCGAGAAGCTGACGCACATCAACTACTCGTTCGGCAACGTGCAGAACGGCAAGTGCCTGCTGGACGACGCCTACGCGGCCACCGACAAGGCGTACTCCGCGGCGGAGAGCGTCGACGGCAAGGCCGACACCTGGGACCAGCCGCTGCGCGGCAACTTCAACCAGCTGCTGAAGCTGAAGAAGATGTACCCGCACATCAAGGTGCTCTGGTCCTTCGGCGGCTGGACGTACTCCGGCGGCTTCGGTGACGCGGTGAAGAACGCGGACGCGTTCGCCAAGTCCTGCCACGACCTGGTCAACGACTCCCGCTGGGCCGGCGTCTTCGACGGCATCGACCTCGACTGGGAGTACCCCAACGCCTGCGGCGCCACCTGCGACACCAGCGGCCCCAAGGCGTTCGAGACCATGATGCGGGCGATGCGGGCCGAGTTCGGCGACGACCTCGTCACCGCCGCCATCACCGCGGACGGTTCGAGCGGCGGCAAGATCGACGCCACCGACTACGCCGGGGCCGCCCGGTACTCGGACTGGTACAACGTGATGACGTACGACTTCTTCGGCGCCTGGGCGAAGACCGGTCCGACGGCACCGCACTCGCCGCTGAGGGCCTACGACGGCGTTCCGCAGCAGGGCTTCAACTCGGACGCGGCCATCCAGAAGCTCAAGGCCCAGGGCGTGCCGGCGAACAAGCTGCTGCTGGGGATCGGGTTCTACGGCCGCGGCTGGACCGGCGTCAGCCAGTCCGAGCCGGGCGGCACCGCGACCGGTGCGGCACCGGGCACGTACGAGGCGGGCATCGAGGACTACAAGGTCCTCAAGGACAAGTGCCCCGCCACCGGCACGATCGCCGGCACCGCGTACGCGCACTGCGGCGACGAGTGGTGGAGCTACGACACCCCGCAGACCATTCTCGGCAAGATGGACTACGCCAAGCAGCAGGGTCTCGGCGGCGCCTTCTTCTGGGAGACCAGTGGGGACACGTCCGACGGTGAGCTGATCACCGCCATCCACAACGGGCTCAACGCCTCGTAACACCTCTTACGGCGGTCCCGCCCACCTCGCGGGGTGGGCGGGACCGCTGCCTTCGGGGGCATCGACCGCCGGGGGGACGGCCCGCCCGCCGTCTCCCCGGCTTTCTTTTGGTCCAGACCTATTGACCGGTGGTCTGGACCTCTTTACGCTCCCCACAACTGTGGTGAGCACGTCAGGTCCATCGGGCGACGGCGCACTCATCGGGCGGCGCAGGTTCCACCGTTAATCGGATCTCTACCGAGGAGCCTTCCTTGACCAGAGGAACCATAAGACGCAGAGCGGCAGCGGTCCTCACCGCGCTGCTGCTCCCCCTGGCGGGCATGACGGTACTGGCCACCCCGGCCCAGGCCGCGTCAGCGACCGCCACCTACACCAAGACCTCGGACTGGGGCACCGGCTTCGAAGGCAAGTGGACCATCAAGAACACCGGCACCACGGCCATCAACGGCTGGACCCTGGAGTGGGACTTCCCCTCCGGCACCACCGTCGGCTCGTTCTGGGACGCCGACATCACCGGTTCCGGCGGACGCTGGAAGGCCACCGACCGCGGCTGGAACGGCACCATCGCCCCCGGCGCCACCGCCAGCTTCGGCTTCAACGGCACCGGCAGCGGAGGCGGCTCCGCCACCGGCTGCACCTTCAACGGCGGCTCCTGCGACGGCGGCAGCAACCCCGGCGACAACCCGCCCTCGGCCCCCGGCACCCCCACCGCCGGCACGGTGACCGACACCTCGGTCGCGCTCGGCTGGTCGGCCGCCACCGACGACAAGGGCGTCAAGAACTACGACGTCTACCGCGGCACCACCCGCGTCGGCACCGTCACCGGCCGTACCTACACCGACGACGGACTGACCGCCGGCACCGACTACACCTACACCGTGCGCGCCCGCGACACCGCCGACCAGGTCGGCCCGGCCAGCTCCCCGCTCACGGTCAGGACCACCGGCGGCGGCCAGGAACCGCCGCCCGGTGACCACATCAACCTCGGTTACTTCATCGAGTGGGGCGTCTACGGGCGCAACTACCACGTCAAGAACCTGGTCACGAGCGGCTCCGCGGAGAAGCTCACCCACATCAACTACTCGTTCGGCAACGTCCAGGGCGGCAAGTGCACGATGGGCGACGCCTACGCCGCCACCGACAAGGCGTACTCCGCGGCGGAGAGCGTCGACGGCAAGGCCGACACCTGGGACCAGCCGCTGCGCGGCAACTTCAACCAGCTGCTGAAGCTGAAGAAGATGTACCCGCACATCAAGGTGCTGTGGTCCTTCGGCGGCTGGACCTGGTCGGGCGGCTTCGGTGACGCCATGAAGAACCCGCAGGCGTTCGCCAAGTCCTGCCACGACCTGGTCAACGACTCGCGCTGGGCCGGTGTCTTCGACGGCATCGACCTCGACTGGGAGTACCCCAACGCCTGCGGCGCCACCTGCGACACCAGCGGTCCGGCCGTCATGAAGACCATGATGCAGGCCTTCCGCAGCCAGTTCGGCAAGCAGTTGGTGACGGCGGCCATCACCGCGGACGCCTCCTCCGGCGGCAAGATCGACGCGGCCGACTACGCCGGGGCCGCGCAGTACACCGACTGGTACAACGTGATGACGTACGACTTCTTCGGCGCCTGGGCGAAGACCGGCCCCACCGCACCGCACTCGCCGCTGAAGGCCTACGACGGGATCCCGCAGCAGGGCTTCAACTCCGACGCCGCCATCCAGAAGCTCAAGGCCAAGGGCGTACCGGCCAAGAAGCTGCTGCTGGGCATCGGCTTCTACGGCCGCGGCTGGACCGGCGTCACCCAGTCCGCACCGGGCGGCACCGCGACCGGCGCCGCACCGGGCACGTACGAGGCGGGCATCGAGGACTACAAGGTCCTGAAGAACAAGTGCCCCGTCACCGGCACCATCGCCGGCACCGCCTACGCGCACTGCGGAAACGAGTGGTGGAGCTACGACACCCCGCAGACCATCGCGGGAAAGATGGCCTACGCCAAGCAGCAGGGCCTCGGCGGCGCCTTCTTCTGGGAGACGACCGGCGACACCGCCAACGGTGAGCTGATCACCGCCATCCACAACGGGCTGAACGGCTAGCCCTTCGGTACACCACCCCCCGGCCGGCCGGGGAGACGGCCCGCCCGCCGCCTCCCCGGCCCGGTCGTGTCCCCATCCAGGGACCGGGCCCTCTCCGGGCGCCCGCGGTAGCCGTCCCGAAAGCCTTGCGGCCCACCCCGTCCACGGACCAAGATCGTCGAATGGACCAGACCGCGTACGCGCTGCGCCCGGCTGCACCGGAAGACGCCGGATTCCTCACCTCGATGCTCCTGGACGCGGTGAACTGGCAGCCGGGGCGGGCGCCGACCAGCCGCGAGCAGGCACTCGCCGAGCCGTTGATCGCGCACTACATCAGCGGCTGGCCGCAACCGGGCGACCTCGGCCTGGTCGCGGAGACGAAGGACGGCACGGACGCGCCGCGAGCCGTCGGCGCCGCCTGGCTCCGGCTGTTCGGCACCGCCGACGCCGAGGCCGGATTCGTCGCCGAGAACGTGCCCGAGCTCACCTTGGCCGTCGCCGCCGAACACCGCGGCCGCGGCCTGGGACGCGCCCTGCT
>NZ_BAAHCA010000295.1:0-5219 GCF_054776295.1 Streptomyces sparsus | reverse complement strand
GCTCCGGCACGCCGAGGTCTGCCGCGCCCTCGGGGCTACGGAGCCCGGAGCCCGGCTGTACGGGACGATCGCCGACGTACGGGAGGCGGCGCCCGCCCTCCGGTTCGGCGACCACCCGGCCACCGTCCGGGCCCTGGGCCTCCAGCCGTCCACCGCGCCCCGGTTCCTGCTGGAGGAGGCGCCCGACGGGCGGACCCTCCTCGTCGTCCTCGGACCCGAAAATTCCGGCGACGGACCCGACACGGACGCCCGGCGGCTCCACGCCCTGCTGACCGCGGCCGTCACCGCGCCGGGCCACACCGTGGCCTCCCTCACCGCGGCGCGCCCCGGGGAACCGGTCGCGGCGGAAGCCCCGGCGCTGCCGGACACCGCCAACCCGACGGAACGGGCCACGCTGACCTCGCTCCTCGAAGCGGCGGCGCACCGCGCCCCGGACACCGTCGCGGTCCGCGATGCGCACGGCGAGTTGACCTACCGTGAGCTGCACGAGCGGGCCAACCGCCTGGCCCGGCTGCTCGTCGGCCGGGGGGCGGGCCCCGAACAGCTCGTCGGCCTGCTGCTGCCCCGCTCCGCCGACACACTCGTGGCGATGCTGGCGGTCCTGAAGTCCGGCGCCGCCTACCTGCCGCTCGACCCCGCCTATCCCGACGAGCGCCTCCGCCTCATGGTCGAGGACGCCCAGCCCGCCTGCCTGCTCACCGACACCGCCCACGCCGAACGGGACCTCGGCGCTCCCGCCGGCGCGGCCGTGGTCCTTGACGACCCGGCAGTACGGGCCCAACTGGCCTCGGCCGCCTCGCACGACCTCACGGACGCCGACCGGGCCGCGCCGCTGGCCCCAGGCCACCCGGCGTACGTCATCTACACCTCGGGCTCGACCGGCACCCCCAAGGGCGTCGTCGTGGCGCACCGCAGCGTGCTGCCCCTGCTCGCCTGGACGGAGGAGGAGTTCGGCGCGGACGCGCTGCGGCACACGCTCGCCGCGACCTCGTTCAGCTTCGACGTCTCCGTCGCGGAGGTGTTGACACCGCTGGCCGCCGGAGGCACGGTCGAGATCGTCCGGAACCTGCTGTCCCTGCTGGACGGCGACCCGCCCCGCTGGTCCGGCGGCCTTGTCTGCGCGATCCCCTCGGTGCTCGGCAAGCTGCTGGAGCGCACGGACCTCGACCTGTCGGCCCGGACCCTGGCCCTGGGCGGCGAGGCGCTGCCCGCCGCGCTCGCCGAGCGGATAGCCGCGACCATGCCCGACACCCGCTTGATGAACAGCTACGGGCCGACCGAGGCGACCGTCAACGCCACCGCGTGGCGCCCGGACGGCCCGCTCGACGGGGCGGCGCCGCCCATCGGCCGGCCCCTCGGCCACGTCCGCGCCCACGTGCTCGACGCGGCCCTGGCAGAGGTCGCCCCGGGAGGCACGGGAGAGCTGTACCTGGCGGGCGACGGGCTGGCCCGGGGCTACCTGGGCCGGCCGGCGCTCACCGCGGAACGGTTCACCGCCGACCCGTTCGGGCCGCCGGGAACGCGGATGTACCGCACCGGCGACCTGGTCCGCCGCCGGGACGACGGGCAACTCGACTTCCTCGGCCGGGTGGACGAGCAGATCAAGGTCAACGGCCACCGGGTGGAGCCCGGCGAGGTGGAGGCGGCGCTGACCCGCCACCCCGGCGTCGCCGAAGCGATGGCCGTCGTCCGCGCCGACCACGTACACGACGCCCGGCTCATCGCCCATCTGGTGCCGGCCGACCCGTTCGCGCCCCCCGCTGTGGAGGAGCTGCGCGGGTGGCTCGCGGCGCTGCTCCCCGCCCACCTGGTACCGGCCGAGCTCCGGTTCGCCGAGTCCCTGCCGCGGACCCCGACCGGCAAACTGCAGCGCGAGACCGACCCGGAACCGCTCGCCGCGCCGGCCGAGCGGGCCCCGGCCCCCGAGGCCACCACTTCCGAGGCCACCACCTCCGAGGCCACCACCTCCGAGGCCACCACCTCCGAGGCCACCACCTCCGAAGCCACGACCCGCGAGACCACACCTGCGGTGTCAGCCACACCCGCCGTGTCCGCCACTCCGGTCCCGTCCGTAGCGTCCGCCGCACCCGCCCCGGACGACGTACCCCCCTCCCGGGAGGACCTCGTCGCCGCCGCCTTCGCCGCAGTGCTCCGCGAGACCGACGTCCCGCGCGACCGGAGCTTCTTCGACCTCGGCGGCGACAGCATCATGTCCATCCAGCTGGTCAGCCACCTGCGCCAGTCCGGCCTCGTCCTCATCCCGCAGGACATCTTCGAACACAAGACCGTCCAGGCCCTCGCCCTCGTCGCCCGGGATACCGCACGCCGCACCACCGACCAGGAAGCGGCGGCCGTCGGCGACGTCCCCCTCACCCCCATCGTCCACTGGCTGCGCGACCAGGGCGGGCCCGTCGACGGCTTCCACCAGGCCGTGCTGCTCCGGGTCCCCGGCGGCCTGCGCGCCGACCGGCTGACCACCGCCGTTCAGGCACTGGTCGACCACCACGACGCGTTCCGGCTCCGCCCCGACCGCTCCGCCCCCGGCTGGTCCCTGGAGGTCCGCCCGGCCGGCAGCGTCCTGGCCGCGGACTGCGTGCGCCGCGTGCCCGCCGGGGGCGTCACCGGCGACGGGCTGCTGCGACTGCTGTCGGAGGAGACGGCGCGCGCCCAGCGGGAACTCGACGTCGCGGAAGGGCGCATGATCCGCGTCGTCTGGTTCGACGCGGGCCCCGACCACCCCGGCCGGCTCCTCTTCATGGCCAACCACCTCGCCTGCGACGGCGTCTCCTGGCGGATCGTCGTCCCCGACCTCGTCGGCGCCTACCAGGACGCCGAGGCCGGCCGCACGCCCGTCCTCCGCCCGGTCGAGACCTCCCTGCGGCACTGGAGCCGGTCCCTGTCCGAGCAGGCCCGCACCCCCGAGCGGCAGGCTGAACTCCCCCTGTGGGAACGGATGCTCGACGTCCCCGGCCCCCGGTTCGCCCGCCGCGCCCTGGACACGGCCCGGGACACCACCGGCACCGCCCGCTCGCGCACCGTCGTCTACGAAGCCGAGCGCGCCCGCCACCTCTTCACCACCATCCCGCTCGCCTTCCACTGCGAGATCAACGACGTGCTGCTCACAGCGCTTGCTGTGGCCGTGCAGCGCTGCCTCGGCACCACCGGGGACGTACTCATCGACGTCGAGGGCCACGGCCGCGAACCGGTGGTGCCCGGGGCCGACCTGTCCCGCACGATCGGCTGGTTCACCAGCATGTACCCGGTACGCATGGCACCCGGCACCGCGGCGGCGGGCACGGACGCGCCCGGGGCCGCGCTCGGCGACGCCCTGCGCCGGGTGAAGGAACAGCTTCGCGCCATCCCCGACAAGGGCATCGGCTTCGGCATGCTCCGCCACCTCGGCCCCGAGGAGGGGCGCCGCAGACTGGCGGCCGCCGAGCCCCGGGACATCGGCTTCAACTACTTCGGCCGCTTCCTCCTGCCGTCCGAAGGAGGCGAGGAGGACTGGTCGCCCGCCCCCGAGACCGGCATGACGGCGGGCGCCGACGCCGACATGCCGCTCGACCACCCGCTGTCCGTCAACGCCCTCACCGAGGACACTCCGGAGGGCACCGCACTGCGCATCGCGTTCTCCTGGGCCGAGGGCGCCGTGGACGACGACCGGGTCGACGAACTGATCGGCCACTGGTTCGACGCGCTCGACGCGCTCGCTGCGCACGCCGCCGAACCGGGCGCGGGCGGCCGCACGCCCTCGGACTTCCCCCTGGTCGTCCTCGGACAGCGGGAGATCGAACTGCTGGAGCGTGAACACCCCGGCCTGGACGAGATCCTGCCGCTCTCCTCCCTCCAGCAGGGCATGCTCTACCACCTGCTGCTCGGCTCGCTGAACAGCTCCGAGGACGGCGGCGCCGAGGACTCCGCGCACACGCTGTACACCGTCCAGTTCTGGCTGGAGCTAGCCGGCGACCTGGACACCGGCGCTCTGCGACAGGCCTTCCGCGCCCTCCTGGACCGCCACCGCAATCTCGGCGCCGCCTTCGTGCACACCGGCCTCCCCCACCCCGTGCAGGTCTTCCGGCCCGGCGTGGACGTGCCCTGGCGGGAACGTGACCTCAACGCACTGCCGGAGGACGAGCAGGAGCGCGAGATGGAGCGCCTCCTGGTCCAGGAGCGGTCTCGCCCCTACGACCCGGCCCGGGCGCCGCTGCTGCGGGTGCTCCTCGCCGACCTGGGTGGCGGAAGCCGTCGCCTGGTGCTGTCGATGCACCACATCCTGCTGGACGGCTGGTCCCTGCCGGTCCTCGTCGAGGAGCTGTTCGCCCACTACCGGGCAGAAGTCACCGGCACACCGCACGCGCTGCCCGCGGGCACGCCGTTCCGCGAGTACATGCGCTGGCTGTCGCACGTGGATGACAAGGCCGCCGAGGACGCCTGGCGCACCGCGCTGGACGGCTTCACCCCCACCCGGATCGGCGACCGGCACCCCGGTGAGCCGCTGCCCTCCCGGCAGCTGCGGTTCTCGCTCGGCGAGGAGGCGACCGGCGCGCTGGCGGGCACCGCCCGGCGGCACGGCCTGACGCTCGCGACCGTGCTCCAGTCCTGCTGGGCGCTCGTGCTCGGCGAGGAGACCGGCAACCCGGACGTCGTGTTCGGCTCGGTGGTGTCCGGACGCCCGGCCGAACTGCCGGGCGTGGAGAAGATGGTGGGCCTCTTCATCAACACCGTGCCGACCCGGGTACGGATCGACCCGGCCGAGTCGCTCGGCGACCTCTTCGCACGGATCCAGGACGAGCAGGCCAGGCTCCTGCCGTACCAGCACATCAGCCTCACCGACATCCGCCGCATCACCGACAGCGGTGACATGTTCGACACGATGATGTCCTTCGCCAACTACCCCTTCGACGGCGAGGCACTGCGCCACCCGGCACCCGGCCTGGAACTCGTCCGCGCCTCCGGCGACGACCGGCAGCACTACCCGCTGGGCGTGGTCATCAGCCACCGTGACGACCTCCTGACCGTGCAGGTCGAGTACCGCCCCCACCTCATCGATCCGGACCGGGCCGAAGACCTGGTCCGGCGCTTCGTCGCCCTGCTGCACCGGAGCGCGCGGGCCCCGCACACCACGGTGGGCGCCCTCGACACCGACGCACTGCTCGCGGCCGGCGCGGACGCGCCCGCCGCCGAGGAACGCGCGGCCGACCCGTCCGCCCTCGACGGCG
>NZ_BAAHCA010000294.1:0-5256 GCF_054776295.1 Streptomyces sparsus | reverse complement strand
TCGGCGGCGTCGCCGCCCGGGCCGCGGACCACCACGCACCGGGCTCCCGCCAGCGACTCCACGGTGCGCCGCCGTGCCTCCGGCTGGTCCGTGCCCACCGGTACGTAGGCTGCGCCCAGCGCGTGCACCGCGAGCACCGCGACCACCTGCTCGACGCCCTTGGGCAGGGTGAGCACGACCCGGTCGCCGGCGGTGACACCGGCGGTGCGCAGGACGTGGGCCAGCCGCAGGGCCCGTTCCGCGAGTTCGCCGTAGGTCAGCGTCTCGCCGTCGCCCCAGAGCGCCGCCGGCGCCCGGTCCCGCTCGGCCGCCAGCCGGAAGAACTCCTGGTGCAGCGCCCGGCGAGGCAGGTCGGCACGGGTGCTGTTGGCGTTCCGGCGGGCCTGGAGCTGCGGTGCGGGCGGCCGTACCGGCAGGCTCTCCCACCAGGCGCTGGGTTGTGAGGCGAGCAGCCGCACGCGGTTGACGAAGGTCTCGAACATCACCTCCGGGACCCCGGCCTCGAAGAGGTTCTCGGTGGTCTCCCAGTTGATCAGCATGCCGCTCTCGTGCTCGATCAGCTGGAGGTCGATCCACACGCCCGAGGTCTGCGAACTCATCCACACCGGGGGGCCGAGCACCGCGCGGGTCGTCCCGTCGAACAGCTCACCGAGGCTGAGCGCGCTGGTGAACACGACGCCGGCCCGTCGGTTCGCCCCGGCGGTGGTCCTGGCCAGGTCGCGGAGAACCGAAGTGCCGCCGTACGCCGTGTGCGCGGCGTCGCGCCGGTACTGCTCCTGCACCGCGCGGGCGCGCTCGACGAAGGTGCGGCGTGCGTCGGGCGCCACCTGGAGCAGCAGCAGGTCGGTGAAGTCCCCGACGACCCCGCCGACTTCGGGATGCACCGGGAGCCGGTTCAGCACCGGCAGGTTGAGCAGGAACTCCGCTTCCTCGCTCCAGGCCGCGAGGACGTCCGTGTAGGCGGCGGCGACGGCCATCGACACCGTCAGGCCGTTGCTTCGCGCGTGCTGGGCGAGCCGCTCGTACGTCTCCGGCGCCAGCCAGGCGTGTCGCCGGACCGTGTCCACCCGCTCGATCCGCTCCGGCGGTGCGGCCAGTGGCAGCCGCGGTGCCTCGGGCAGGTCCTCGGCGCGGTCGCGCCAGTAGGAGACGTCGGCCGGGCGGGGCTCCCGTCCGGTGTCGGTGACCAGGCGGCGGTACTCGCGGAAGGTCAGGCCGGGCTGCGGGGGCGCGGCGTCGGGGGCCTCGTAGAGGCGGGCCAGGTCGCCGACGACGATCCGGAAGCTCGACGCGTCGCAGACGATCATGTCGATGTCGAGGAAGAGCCGGCCCTTCCCGTCGGGCAGCAGCGCCAGCCGCACGTCGAGCCCGCCGCTGTCGCCGACCGGCAGCGTCTGGTGGGAGAGGCTTCCGCGCAGTTCCGCCAGCCGCTGTTCGCGCTCCAGCTTCTCCAGGTCGCGCAGGTCGACGACCTCACCCAGCCCCCGGCACTCCGGCAGGATCCGCTGGTCGCCCCCGGCGCCGACGACCGCGCGGAGCATGGGGTGCCTGCGGCGCAGCGCGGCCACCGCGGCGTTCCAGCGTGCCACGTCGGCGGTGACGTCGAACTCGAAGTAGAAGTGCGACCCGGTGCCCAGCGGCATGCCCGGCTGCCGGCCCGACCAGTAGGCGTGCTGCATCGGCGCCAGCGGGAACCCGCCGGCCTCGGCGGCCTGGTCCCCCTCGGTCTCCGGGCGCGGGCCCGTGCCGTCGTCGGTTCCGGACAGCAGCGCTGACCAGGCGCGCACGGTGGGCTCCTCCACCAGGTCGCCGAACGTCACCTGGACGCCGGCCTCCTGCCAGGAGGCCGCCAGGTTCATCATCCCGAGGGAGTCCAGGCCCAGAGTGACGAGGTCCTCCTCGAAGCCGATCTCCGCGGCGGGTAGTTCCAGCCGCGCGGCGACGGTGTCGCGGATCTCCTCGGCGGACAGCGCGCGTCCCGCCGTCACCTCACTGGTCATCGTGGCCTCCCGTGCGCGGCCGGGGGCGGGCCCCGGCCTGGTCGGTGTGGGGCGCCGCGCTGCGGGCGGCGGTCGTGCAGATGCCGACGTACGTGGCGAGCAGCGACTCGACGAACTCCCGGTCGAAGCGGTCGGGGTTGTAGAAGAGCAGCACCCGCACCGTGTCCCGGTCGGGCACGGCGACGAGCTCCAGCTCGAAGCGGGTGGCGACGTCGTCGGGGACCAGGACCTCGATGTCCAGCCCGCCGGCCCGGGTCGAGTACACCGGGTCCGCCATCATCTGGAAGACCACGTCGTCGAGCCGCCGGTCGGTGCCCCCGAGATTGATCGGCAGCATCTGGAACGGCAGCGCCTGGTGGACGAAGGCGTCCATCACCGTGCGGTGCGTGGCCCGCAGGTGCGCGACGAAGTCGGTGCCGGTGAGCCGGGTCCGCAGCAGCACCATGTTGGCCAGGAACCCCACGGTGCGGCGGTGTTCGGCGCTGCGGTTGGCGAACAGGGTCGCCACGGCCAGGTCCTCCGCACCGCTGACCGACCGCAGGGCGCGGTAGTAGGCGGTGAGCAGGGCCACGAACATCGTCGACCGCTCCCGCTTGGCGAGGGCGGCCAGCGCGGCCACCGTCGGCGCGTCGAGGACGTGCTGCACGAGCCTGGTGTCGCGCGGCGCGCCCGCGGTGGCCTGCCGGATCGGCAGCGGGGGCAGCGTCACGTCCTTCAGCCGCTCGCCCCAGAAGGCGCTCAGCCGCTTCCCGGCAGGACCGGCCAGGGTCTCGCGCTGCTCCTCGGCGAACCGGGAGTACGCCGTGGCGTCGCCGGGGGCCTTCCCGTCCAGCTCGGCACACAGGTCCTCGAAGATCACGTTGCAGGACCACGAGTCGGTCACCATGTGGTGCATGTTGAGGCAGAGCACGTGGTGGTCCTCGGCGAGCCGCCACAGCGTGATGCGGACGGCGCTGTCGGTGGTGTCGATCCGGGTGCCCAGCTCCCTGGAGACCTCCCGGTCGGCGGACGCCCCGGGATCCGGTTCGCCGGAGAGGTCCACCTCGCGGATCTCCGGTGACGCGGCCGGGTGCACCAGCGCCTTGAGCCGACGGCCGCCGCCGGTGAAGGTGGTGCGCAGCGCCTCGTGCCGGGACGTCACGTGGTCGACCGCCTCCCGGAGTCTGCCGCGGTCCAGCGGGCCGCGCAGCCTGCACAGGACCGGGCAGTTCAGCGCGCCCTCCTCACCCCGGTAGCGGTCGAGGAACCACAGCAGCGTCTGGCCCACGGACGGGCGGATCTCGGTGACTGTCACGTCCGGTAACGTAACGACGGTCGTCGCCCGTGCAGCCGCCGCTGAAAGAAAGCTGAGAGGACCTTCACGTTCCTTTCTCGCCCCTCGGGCCTGTCCCGCGCCTGGGTCAGGGTGAGGGCACCTGTGTCGCGCGCGGCGCCCCGGCGGGGCGCCGGACCCGCCCGGCGGCACCGTCACACGGGAGGTCGCTCGATGCCAGCCAACCCCTTCGAAGACCCGGACGCGAGCTACCTGGTCCTGTGCAACCAGCGGGGCCAGCGGTCGCTGTGGCCGGCCCGGCTGCCGTCCCCCGCCGGATGGCTGGTGGAGCTGTCCGCGGCGTCCCGCGCCGACGCCTGCGCGCACGTCGCACGCGTCTGGCCCGACGTGCGCCCCGAGACCCCCTCGGCGACCGCGTCCGCGGCCGAGACCCTTCCCGCTCTCTTCGAGCGGGTGGTGGCGGAGCACCGGGAGCTGCCGGCGGTCGAGAGCGAACGCACCGCTCTGGCCTACGGCGAGCTGGGGGACCGGGTGAACCGCCTGGCCCGGAGGCTGCTCGCCGCCGGTCTCGGCCCCGGCGACCTCGTCGGGATATCCGTGCCCCGCGGGAGCGACCAGGTGGTGGCGGCACTCGCCGTGACGACCGCCGGAGCGGGCTACGTGCCGCTGGACCCGGGCTATCCGCCGGCACTGCTGCGCCACATGGTGGCCGACTCGGGGCTGCGGACCCTGCTGCACACCGGGGTGCCGCCGGTGGACGTCACCGGTCTGGAAACCCTCGACCTCGCCGCCCCGGACCCCGGTTCCCGTCCGGCCGGTCCGGTCACCGACGAGGAGCGACGGCGGCCGCTGCACGCCGAGGACACCGCCTACGTCATCTACACCTCGGGCTCCACCGGAACACCCAAGGGCGTGGTGATCCCGCACGCCGGTATGGCGGCGCTGGCCGCCGCGCAGCGGCACTGGATCGGCCCCGGACCCGGCGACCGGGTGCTGCAGTGGGCCTCGTTCAACTTCGACGCCGGGTTCTGGGACCTGACGCTGGCCCTGCTGTCGGGCGCCACCCTGGTGCTCACCGACGACCGCGCGGTGCTGCCGGGTGAGGAACTGCGCCGCACGCTGATCGACCGGCGGATCAGCCATGCGGTGCTGCCTCCGGTCGCGCTCACCGCCACCGACCCGGACGGCGTGCTGCCCGGCGGGGTGGTGCTCTCCACCGGGGACTCCTGCACACAGGCGCTGGTGGCGCGGTGGGCGCCCGGCCGGCGCATGTTCAACGGGTACGGACCCACCGAGATGACCGTGGGGGTGACCATGGCGGGACCGGTGCGGCCGGGTGAGCCGGTCAGCATCGGGCGGCCGTGGCCCGGCAACGAGGTCCGGGTGCTCGACGTGGACCTCCAGCCCTGCCAGCCGGGTGAGGAGGGCGAGCTCTACCTGGTGGGCGAGGGTGAGGCCCTCGGATACCTCAACCGGCCCGTCCTGACGGCGGAGCGCTTCGTCGCGGACCCGTACGGCGGCCCCGGGAACCGGATGTACCGGTCCGGCGACCTCGGGTACCTGGACAAGGACGGCTCGCTCTACTTCACCGGCCGCGCTGACCGCCAGGTGAAACTGCGGGGCTTCCGGGTCGAACCGGGTGAGGTCGAGGCGGCGTTGGAGTCCTGCGACGGCGTCCGGATCGGGGCGGTGGTCGTCACCGGTGAGGTGGACTCGGCGCGCCTGGTCGCCTTCGTGGTGCCCGGCGCGGACCCGGCCGACGACCTCGCGGAGGAACTGCGCCGGCGGCTCGCCGAGCGGTTGCCGGCGCACATGGTGCCCGCCCGCGTCGAGGTGGTGGCGTCCCTGCCGATGACCAGCAACGGCAAGATCGACCGCCGTGTCCTGGAGCGCCGGGCCGCCGGGTCCGCCGTTTCGTCGTCGCCGCCCACCCGCATGGCCTTCGGGCGGCCGATCGGCGCCAACCAGGCCATCCAGTTCAAG
>NZ_BAAHCA010000293.1:0-5267 GCF_054776295.1 Streptomyces sparsus | reverse complement strand
CGGCCCGGTGTGCGGCGGGGGCCGCGACCCGGTGGAGCTGGCCGAACTCGCCGACGCGCCGTTCCAGCCCGGAGGCCGCTACCAGGCCGGGGGCGTGGCGGTGGAGGTGACGGGCCGGTCCGCGGACGGTTACACCGTCCGGATCACCCACTCGTCCGCCGAGCCGCCGACCCGCTGAGCCACCGGTCGGCAGACCGCCCGGCGGCTGCTCCCCCGGTCAGTCCCGGTGGACCGTGCCGTCGGGGTCGAGGCCGCGGAAGGAGAGAATCACGATCAGGATGCCGCCGCAGACGATCGCGGAGTCCGCGAGGTTGAAGACGGCGAAGTGCGCCGGCGCGATGAAGTCCACCACCGCGCCCTGGAACACGCCGGGTGAGCGGAAGATCCGGTCGGTCAGGTTGCCGAGGGCACCGCCCAGCAGCATTCCGAGCGCGATCGCCCACGGTGTGCTGTACAGCTTGCGGGCGATGCGGAAGATCACCACCACGACCACGGCGGCGATGGCCGTGAAGACGAAGGTCAGTGCCTCGCCCATGCCGAACGCCGCCCCCGGGTTGCGGACGGCCTGGAACCGGAGCAGCGTGCCGAGGACCTCGATCGGCGCGCGCCCCTCCAGTTTCTCGACCACGATCACCTTGCTGATCAGGTCGAGCGCGTACGCCACCACCGCCACTCCGAGGAGTACGCCGATCCGGCGCCTGCCCCGGGGGCGACCCGTCGCGTTGTCCGCGGCCTGATCCGGCGCTTCGTCGATGGCCTGCTCCGCCTCTGCTGTCACGGGATGAGAGTACGACACGCGCCCCCGGCAGGGGCTAGCGGCGTTCCTGCTTCTGCTTGCACTCGACGCACAGCGTGGCCCGGGGGAACGCCTGCATGCGGGCCTTCCCGATGGCGTTGCCGCAGCCCTCGCACAGTCCGTAGGTGCCGGCGGCGAGCCGCTCCAGCGCCCGTTCCGTCTGGTGGACCACCTCGCGGGCGTTCTCAGTGACGGCCATCTCGTGCTCGCGGGTGACGTTCTTGGTGCCGGTGTCGACCTGGTCGTCCCCGGCGCCGTCGCCGGAGTCGCGCAGCAGACCGGTCAGCGCGGCCTGGGACGCCTCGATCTCCTCACGCAGCCGCGCGGCCTCGGTCTCCAGCTCCTCCTGCGCCTCCCGCATCTCCTGCTCGGTCCACGGGTCCTCCCCGGCCCGGACGGCCAGGTCACCGGCGGCGGCCGTGGACACCCGGGCGGTGGGCACCGCCGAGGGCTTCTCGGTTGTCGTCTTCTTCGCAGCCACCGTCATTGCTCCTGTCTGCTGGGCGTCCGCCGCACCAGCGGTCACCTGCTGTGTCGCGACCCTGTCGGTCGCGACGGTCCCACCGGCCGCTGCCACGGCCGTCCTGCCTGCGCTGCGCCCGGTGGCGTCCGGTGTGCCCGGCCGCCACCGACCCCGTCTCGGTGGCTTCTACACCGATCGTCGAAACCTCACGCATGGCTTCCCGGTGGCCGCCGCGTCCTCCGCGGTCGGCTCCCCGGCCGTGCGTTCCGTCGCCACTGCCGTGGCGCAGCCGTCCACAGCCGTACTCGCCGCCATGCCACCCTCCGCCACACGTGATCTTCTTGGTGAATCGTGCCGGAACGATAAATCGACTCCGGGCACTCGGCAACGGGGCACGCCGGTCTGGAACCTTTGTGCCCCGCCCGGCGGCGGGAAAACCGCTCAGCAGCGGTTCCCGGCGGCCCGTACACTGGGCGCAGCGAAAGGCATCGATGGGGACGAGTAGCGTCCGTGAGCGGCCAGGAGCGACCCGGGGACGGTGCGAGCCCGGGGGTTGGCGCGACGTGAAGATCACCCCGGAGCCGCCGGAGGAATGCCCGCTGTGCGGGTGAGTAGAACCGGCACGCAGGGTCCGTCCCGGCAGGACGGGTCCGTCCCCCAACGAGGGGGCGGCGGGCAGCGCGCCCACCGCCAAGGAGGGTGGTACCGCGGGAACCGCGCCGCACGGCGACGGTCTCGTCCCTCCGACGGAAGAGACCGTGTCCGCCGGAGGAACGCCCGATGAGTTGGACCCCGCAGTACCGTCAGGTCCCCGCCCAGGTCGACCTGCCCGCCCTCGAGCACGCCGTGCTCGAGTTCTGGCGCGACCAGAAGATCTTCGCCCGCTCGCTGGAGCAGTCCGAGGGCCGCCCCGAGTGGGTGTTCTACGAGGGGCCGCCGACCGGCAACGGCATGCCGGGCGCCCACCACATCGAGGCGCGGGTCTTCAAGGACGTCTTCCCCCGGTTCCGGACGATGCGCGGGTACCACGTGGCCCGCAAGGCCGGCTGGGACTGCCACGGCCTGCCGGTGGAGCTCGCCGTGGAGAAGGAACTCGGCTTCAACGGCAAGAAGGACATCGAGTCGTTCGGCATCGCCGAGTTCAACGCCAAGTGCCGCGAGTCGGTCACCCGGCACACCGACGCCTTCGCCGAGCTGACCCGGCGCATGGGCTACTGGGTGGACCTCGACGACGCCTACCGGACGATGGACCCGCAGTACATCGAGTCGGTGTGGTGGTCGCTCAAGGAGATCTTCGGCAAGGGCCTGCTCGCCCAGGACCACCGGGTCGCCCCCTGGTGCCCGCGCTGCGGAACGGGCCTGTCCGACCACGAGCTGGCCCAGGGCTACGAGACGGTCGTCGACCCGTCGGTGTACGTGCGCTTCCCGCTCACCTCCGGCCCGCTGGCCGGTACGGCCGACCTGCTGGTGTGGACGACGACGCCGTGGACGCTGGTGTCCAACACCGCCGTCGCCACGCACCCGGAGGTCCGCTACGTCGTCGCGACCGACGGCGAGCAGCGGCTGGTCGTGGCCGAGCCGCTGCTGGAGAAGGCGCTCGGCGAGGGCTGGACCGCGACCGGGCAGGCGTTCACCGGCGCCGAGATGGAACGCTGGAGCTACCGCCGCCCCTTCGAGCTGGTCGGGATCGAGGGCGCGCACTTCGTCGTCAACGCCGACTACGTCACGACGGAGGACGGCACCGGCCTGGTGCACCAGGCCCCGGCCTTCGGTGAGGACGACCTCGCCGTCTGCCGCCGGTACGGCCTGCCGGTGGTCAACCCGGTGCGCCCGGACGGCACCTTCGAGGAGGGGCTGGCGCTGGTCGGCGGGCAGTTCTTCAAGAAGGCCGACGAGGCGCTCGTCGCGGACCTCCAGGAGCGCGGGCTGCTCTTCCGGCACCTGGCCTACGAGCACAGCTACCCGCACTGCTGGCGCTGCCACACCGCGCTGCTGTACTACGCGCAGCCGTCCTGGTACATCCGCACCACGCAGATCAAGGACGCGCTGCTGCGGGAGAACGAGAAGACGAACTGGTTCCCCGAGTCGGTCAAGCACGGCCGGTTCGGCGACTGGCTGAGCAACAACGTCGACTGGGCGCTCTCCAGGAACCGCTACTGGGGCACGCCGCTGCCGATCTGGCGCTGCGCCGAGGAGCACTTGACCTGTGTCGGCTCGCTCGCCGAGCTGTCCGAGCTGTCGGGGACGGACCAGAGCGGCCTCGACCCGCACCGGCCCTACATCGACGAGGTCACCTTCCCCTGCACCGCCGAGGGCTGCGCGCTCACCGCGCAGCGGGTGCCGGAGGTCATCGACGCCTGGTACGACTCGGGTTCGATGCCGTTCGCACAGTGGGGCTACCCGTACCGCAACAAGGAGCTGTTCGAGCAGCGCTACCCGGCGCAGTTCATCTCCGAGGCCATCGACCAGACCCGCGGCTGGTTCTACACGCTGATGGCGGTCGGCACGCTGGTCTTCGACAGGTCCTCCTACGAGAACGTCGTCTGCCTGGGCCACATCCTGGCCGAGGACGGCCGCAAGATGTCCAAGCACCTGGGCAACATCCTCCAGCCGATCCCGCTGATGGAGCAGCACGGCGCCGACGCGGTGCGCTGGTTCATGGCCGCGGGCGGTTCCCCGTGGGCGGCACGCCGGGTGGGGCACGGCACGATCCAGGAGGTGGTGCGCAAGACGCTGCTGACGTACTGGAACACCGTCGCCTTCCAGGCCCTCTACGCCCGGACCGCCGAGTGGGCGCCCTCCGACACCGACCCGGCGCCGGAGCAGCGCCCGGTGCTGGACCGCTGGCTGCTCAGTGAGCTGCACGCGCTGGTGGACCAGGTCACGGTGGCCATGGAGAACTACGACACCCAGCGCGCCGGCAAGCTGCTGTCCACCTTCGTCGACGACCTCTCCAACTGGTACGTCCGCCGGTCCCGGCGCCGCTTCTGGCAGGGGGACGCCGCGGCGCTGCGGACCCTGCACGACGTGCTGGAGACGGTGACGCGGTTGATGGCGCCGCTGGTGCCGTTCATCACCGAGCGGGTCTGGCAGGACCTGGTGGTGCCGGTGACACCCGGCGCCCCGGAGTCGGTACACCTGGCGGACTGGCCGGTGGCCGACCTGGACGTGGTCGATCCGCAGCTGTCCGGCGACATGCTGCTGGTGCGGCGCCTGGTCGAGTTGGGACGTGCCACCCGTGCGGAGTCCGGCGTCAAGACGCGGCAGCCGCTCTCCCGGGCGCTGGTCGCCGCGCAGGGCTTCGAGCTGCTCGACGACGAGCTGCGCGAGCAGATCGCCGAGGAGCTGAACGTGAGCCGGCTGGCGTCGCTCTCGGAGGTCGGGGGCTCGCTGGTGGACACCTCCGCGAAGGGCAACTTCCGTGCGCTGGGGCGGCGGTTCGGCAAGGGCACCCAGCCCGTTGCCAAGGCCATCGCGGCGGCCGACGCCGCCGCGCTGTCGGCCGCCCTGCGGGCCGGCACGGCCGCCGTGGAGATCGACGGTGAGACGGTGGCGCTCTCCCCCGAGGAGGTCATCATCACCGAGACGCCCCGGGAGGGCTGGTCGGTCGCCTCCGACACCGGCGCGACCATCGCGCTCGACCTGGAGATCACCCCGGAGCTCCGCCGGGCCGGGCTGGCCCGGGACGCGATCCGGCTCATCCAGGAGGCCCGGAAGAACTCCGGGCTGGAGGTCGCCGACCGGATCGCGCTGCGCTGGCAGGCGGCGGACGAGGAGGTGGCCACCGCGCTCACCGAGCACTCGGCGCTGATCGCCAACGAGGTGCTGGCGACGGACCTTTCCGAGGGTGAGGGGGAGGACTCCTTCGGTGAGGTCTTCCGGGACGAGTCGCTGTCCCTGTCGTTCCGGCTGCGCAAGGCCTGAACCGCCGGGCGGACGCGGCCGTCTGCCCGGGGCCACCGCGGTACCGTCCCGCCCCGCCCGCCGCGAGGACCGCGGCGGGCGGGG
>NZ_BAAHCA010000292.1:0-5276 GCF_054776295.1 Streptomyces sparsus | reverse complement strand
CGGGGACCAGCGCCGCCGTGCCCCCGTACACCGCCCAGTCGAGATCGTTGTCCGGCAGCAGGACCGGCAGCAGCACGCGCACGCCCCGCGCGCGCAGCGCGTCGAGCAGCGCGCGGGTGCCCGGTTCGGCGCCCACCGAGACGTACGCTGCCACTGTGGTGGCGGCCGCCAACTCCGGCAGGGCCAGAGCGTGCTGGGACAGCCGCTCCGCCGCCACCGCCACGTCATCCGCGGTCAACGTGGATCTCACCTGTAGGAGATCCTGCCGCAACGCACGTTTGACAGCATCGGTGTTCACTCTGTGTCACCCTCTTCTATGTCCGCATACCGCTACAGAGCGACCGGACGCTTATCTTCCGCCCGATGTCACCGGTTATGGTGCCGGACATGACTACCTCACGTAACCGGATCACCAAGGCTGTCATTCCGGCAGCCGGCCTGGGCACTCGCTTCCTCCCCGCCACCAAGGCGACCCCCAAGGAGATGCTGCCTGTCGTCGACAAGCCCGCGATCCAGTACGTGGTCGAGGAAGCGGTCAACGCCGGCCTCTCCGACGTTCTCATGGTCACCGGCCGTAACAAGAGGCCGCTCGAGGACCACTTCGACCGCAACTACGAACTCGAACAGATCCTGCGCGCCAAGGGCGACGACCACCGCTTGGAGAAGGCCCAGGAGTCCAGCGACCTGGCCACCATGCACTACGTCCGCCAGGGCGACCCCAAGGGCCTGGGCCACGCCGTGCTGTGCGCCGCGCCGCACGTCGGTGACCAGCCCTTCGCGGTCCTGCTCGGTGACGACCTCATCGACCCCAGGGACCCGCTGCTCAGCCGGATGACTGCCGTTCAGCAGCAGTACGGCGGCAGCGTCGTCGCGCTGATGGAGGTCGACCCGGCCAGCATCCACCTCTACGGTTGCGCGGCGGCCCGGCCGACCGGTGACGACGACGTGGTGCAGGTCTCCGACCTGGTGGAGAAGCCCGACGCGGCCGAGGCGCCCAGCAACCTCGCCATCATCGGCCGCTACGTGCTCGACCCGGCCGTCTTCGAGGTCCTGGCCAAGACGCAGCCCGGCCGCGGCGGCGAGATCCAGCTCACCGACGCCCTCCAGACGCTCGCCGCCGACTCCTCCATCGGCGGCCCCGTGCACGGCGTCGTCTTCCGCGGACGCCGCTACGACACCGGTGACCGTGCCGACTACCTGCGGGCCATTGTCAGACTGGCATGCGAACGTGAGGACCTGGGGCCGGACTTCCGGACCTGGCTGCGGGGTTATGTGAACGAGGAGATGTAGGGCAGTGAGCGAGACCTGGTCGGTCGACGAACACCTGGCGGACATCCTCAACGCCGTCCGGCCGCTGGAGCCCATCGAGCTCCAACTCCTGGACGCCCAGGACTGCGTCCTGGTCGAGGACGTCCGCGTACCGGCCTCCCTGCCGCCCTTCGACAACAGCTCCATGGACGGGTACGCCGTCCGGACAGCCGATGTCGAGGGCGCGAGTGAGGAGTTCCCGGCGGTGCTCACCGTCGTCGGTGACGTCGCGGCGGGCAGCGGCGACCTCCCCACCGTGGCCCCCGGCCAGGCCGCCCGCATCATGACGGGCGCCCCGCTGCCACCCGGCGCGGAGGCCGTCGTCCCCGTGGAGTGGACGGACGGCGGAACCGGCGGTGGCCCGGCGGCGGCCATGGCCGCCCACAGCACGGATCCGGCCGGCGCCGCCGGTGAGGTCCGGGTGCACCGCCCGGTCAAGCCCCGGCAGTACGTCCGGGACCAGGGCAGCGACGTGCGGGCCGGTGCGGTGGCGCTGACGGCGGGCACCGTGCTCGGCCCGCCGCAGATCGGCCTGCTCGCCGCCCTGGGGCTCGGCACGGTCCGGGTGCGGCCCAGGCCCCGGGTCGTGGTGCTGTCCACCGGCAGCGAGCTGGTGCCACCGGGGCAGCCACTGGGGCCGGGCCAGATCCACGACTCCAACAGCTACCAGCTGATGGCCGCGGCCCGGGACGCGGGCGCCCTCGCCTACCGGGTCGGTGCGGTCGCCGACGACGCCGACACCCTGCGCGCCACGGTGGAGGACCAGCTCGTCCGGGCGGACGTCCTGGTGACCAGCGGCGGAGTCAGCGTCGGCGCCTACGACGTGGTCAAGGAAGCGCTCAGCGGTACCGACGTGCGTCCGGACGCCGACGGCGACCGCGATTCCGGCAGTCTGGAGGTGGCGGCCTCCCGCGGTGTCGACTTCCGCCGCCTCGCGATGCAGCCCGGAAAGCCGCAGGGCTTCGGCCTGATCGGCGAGGACCGCACCCCGCTGCTGGCGCTGCCCGGCAACCCGGTCAGCTCGTACGTGTCCTTCGAGCTGTTCGTGCGCCCGGTGATCCGCGCGCTGCGGGGCTGCGCGGAGGTGCATCGGCCGGTGGTGAGAGCCAGGGTCACCGCGGAGGAGCCCCTCACCTCACCCGCCGGCAAGCGGCAGTTCCTGCGCGGACGCTACCTGCCGCCGTCCGAAGGGGAGCAGAGCGGAACGGTCGAACCGGTCGGCGGCCCCGGCTCGCACCTGATCGCCTCGCTCGCCCAGGCGGACGCCCTGATCGTCGTGCCCGAGCAGACCACCGAGGTCGCACCCGGCACCGAGCTGGACGTCATGCTTCTCAGCTGAGTGCTGAGTACCCAGCGCCGAGTGTTGGACATGCGGGGGCGGGGCGGCCGGTCGGGCGCCGCACCGGCGGGGCACGGCGGGTACGGTGTCTGCTCATGAAGAGCCAGCACCTCACGCACATCGACGAAGCCGGGGCCGCCCGGATGGTCGACGTCTCAGCCAAGGACGTCACCGCGCGCACCGCCCGGGCCAGCGGACGAGTGCTGGTGTCGCCGCAGGTCGTCGCGCTGCTGCGGGGGGACTCCCCGCAGGGCACGCTGCCCAAGGGGGACGCGCTCGCCACCGCCCGCATCGCCGGCATCATGGGCGCCAAGCGCACCCCTGAGCTCATCCCGCTCTGCCACCCGCTGTCGGTCTCCGGTGTGACCGTCGACCTGACGGTGGCCGACGACGCGGTCGAGATCAGCGCCTCGGTGCGTACCACTGACCGCACCGGAGTCGAGATGGAGGCGCTCACCGCCGTCTCGGTGGCGGCGCTGACCGTCATCGACATGGTGAAGGCAGTCGACAAGGGCGCCGTCATCACCGACGTCCGGGTCGAGGAGAAGTCCGGGGGCAGGTCCGGCGACTGGAGCCGGGCATGACCGCCGCCGCGGACGGCCCCGCTCCCGACCGGTCCCCGTCCGAGCCCGTTCGGGCGCTGGCCGTCACCGTCTCGAACCGGGCTGCGGCCGGCGTCTACGCGGACACCGGCGGGCCGCTGCTGGTCGAGGGGCTGCGCGCGATGGGCTTCGCCACCGACGGCCCGAGTGTGGTGCCCGACGGCGAGCCGGTGGAGGAGGTGCTGCGGGCCGCCGTCGCCGCCGGCTACGACGTGGTCGTCACGACCGGCGGTACGGGCATCTCACCCACGGACCGCACCCCCGAGACCACCCGCCTGGTGTTGGACCGCGAGATCCCCGGCATTCCGGAGGCCGTGCGGGCCGCGGGCCGGGCGAAGGTGCCCACCGCCGCGCTCTCCCGTGGCCTTGCCGGGGTCGCCGAAAGTACCCTGATCGTGAACCTTCCCGGTTCCCGTGGCGGAGTCAAGGACGGCTTGAGCGTGCTGGCGGAGCTTCTTCCCCACGCCGTCGACCAGCTGCGCGGCGGCGACCACACCAGAGGGGACACGAACTGAACGCCGTATGGCCGGTCGAGCTGGCGGACGGTGACACGACCCTCCGCCCCATAAGGCTGCGCGACCACCGGGCCTGGCGTGAGGTCAACCAGCGCAACCGGAGGTGGCTGCGCCCCTGGGAGGCCACCGTGCCCCCCACACCCCCCGGGCACCTGCCGCCGCGGCGGCCGACCTACCGGCAGATGGTCCGGCACCTGAGGTCGGAGGCGCACGCCGGCCGCATGCTGCCCTTCGTGGTCGTCTACCAGGGCAGGCTCGTCGGGCAGTTGACGGTGGCCGGCATCACCTGGGGCTCGATGTGCTCCGGGCACATCGGCTACTGGATCGACCAGGACGTCGCCGGACGCGGGGTGACCCCGACGGCTGTCGCCCTCACCGTCGACCACTGCTTCCGGAACGTCGGACTGCACCGTGTCGAGGTCTGTATCCGGCCGGAGAACGGTCCGAGCCGCCGGGTGGTGGAGAAACTCGGTTTTCGCGAGGAGGGCGTGCGGCCGAGCTATCTGCACATCGACGGTGCCTGGCGGGACCACCTCGTGTACGCGCTGACCGAGGAGGAGGTCCCGGAGGGCCTGCTGGCCCGCTGGCACCGGGCAAGCCCGGGAACATCGCGTAAATAGAATAGGTGTTCGCTTTGCCTCGCCCATTCGGCGGGCTTCCGTCCGGCAGCTGAGCAGATATGAGCTCCGTGGGCCCTGCAATCACAAAAAATGCTCGATATATCAGCCGGATCGTGCGACACACCGCGCCAATTGGCGGATGCTTCGACCAAAACCCCTCTACCGTGTGATGCGTGAGCAGCAGCGGCCTCATCTACGCAGTCATCGTCGGGGCCTGGGCCGCCTACTTGGTGCCGATGTGGCTCCGCCGCCAGGACGAGTTGAACGACTCCCGTCCGACGGAGCGCTTCAGCACCGCCATCCGGCTCCTGTCGGGTCGTGCCGCCATGGAACGGCGCCACGCCAGGGAACGGGAGGCGCGGGAGGGAGCCCCCGATCCGGCCGCCGACGGTGACGACACCGGCCGGGCGGACGCCGCGGAGGACGCGGTGGCCGTCCGGGACCTCGGCGATCCCGATGCCGCCTCCGGTCACCTGCCGGGTTCCGCACAGGAGGCCGCGCAGCGCGCCGCCGGGACGTACGCGTCCGGTTCCCGCCAGGTGTCCGCAGCCGTCTCGGTCGACGCCGAGGCCATGACCGAACTGCACCACCGGTCGCCCCGGACGTCGAAGGAGCGGGGCAAGCGCGCCAAGGTCCTCGCCCGCCGGCGCCGGACCACCATGGTGCTCTTCCTGTCCTTCACCTTCGGCGCGATCATCGCCGCCGTGGGCGGGTTGCGCTTCCTCTGGGCACCGGGAATCCCGGCCGTCCTGCTGAGCGCCTACATCGTGTACCTGCGTGCCCAGGAGCGTCGCCGGTTCGCCGTACGGCTTGACAACCAGCGCGCGGAGTCCGCCGCGCGCCGCCTGCACGAGCGGCGCCGTGGCGCGCACCCCGGCGCGGACCCCGCCTC
>NZ_BAAHCA010000291.1:0-5278 GCF_054776295.1 Streptomyces sparsus | reverse complement strand
GCCCGTCGAGCGGGTGCCACGCCCCCGAGGAGCTGTGCGGCGGGCCTCAGCGCTTGGCGCGGGAGGCGGTCCTGGCGCGCTCGCGCTGGTCCAGCGCGACCTTGCGGATACGGACCGTCTCCGGGGTCACCTCGATGCACTCGTCCTCGCGGCAGAACTCCAGCGACTGCTCCAGCGAGAGGCGGCGCGGCGGCACCAGGTTCTCGGTGGTGTCGGAGGAGGCCGCACGCATGTTGGTGAGCTTCTTCTCCTTGGTGATGTTCACGTCCATGTCGTCGGAGCGCGAGTTCTCACCGACGATCATGCCCTCGTACACCTCGGTGCCGGGCTCGATGAAGATCGTGCCCCGCTCCTGGAGGTTCATCATGGCGAACGGCGTGGCCGTACCGGCGCGGTCCGCGACCAGGGAACCGCTGTGCCGGGTGCGCAGCTCGCCCACCCAGGGCTCGTGGCCCTCGGAGATGGAGTGCGCGATGCCCGTGCCGCGGGTCTCGGTGAGGAACTCGGTGCGGAAGCCGATCAGGCCGCGGGACGGCACCAGGAACTCCATGCGGACCCAGCCCGAGCCGTGGTTCGTCATGGTCTCCATGCGGCCCTTGCGGCTGGCCATCAGCTGGGTGATGGCGCCGAGGTGCTCCTCGGGGCAGTCGATGGTCATGCGCTCGATCGGCTCGTGCAGCTTGCCGTCGATCTCACGGGTGACCACCTCGGGCTTGCCGACGGTCAGCTCGAAGCCCTCCCGGCGCATCGTCTCGACCAGGATGGCCAGTGCCAGCTCACCGCGGCCCTGCACCTCCCAGGCGTCGGGGCGCTCGGTCGGCAGCACGCGCAGCGACACGTTGCCGATCAGCTCGCGGTCGAGGCGGTCCTTGACCAGCCGGGCGGTGACCTTGTGGCCCTTGCCGCCCTTGCCGACCAGCGGCGAGGTGTTGGCACCGATCGTCATCGAGATGGCCGGCTCGTCGACCTTGATGAGCGGCAGCGCGATCGGGTTCTCCGGGTCGGCGAGGGTCTCGCCGATCATGATGTCGGCGATACCGGCCACCGCGCAGATGTCACCGGGCTTGGCGACCTCGGCGGGCTTGCGGGTGAGCGCCTCCGTCATCAGCAGCTCGGTGATGCGGACCGACTGCACCGTGCCGTCCCGCTTCATCCAGGCGACGGTCTGGCCCTTGCGCAGCTCGCCCTGCTGGACGCGGCAGAGCGCGATCCGGCCGAGGAAGTTGTCCGCGTCCAGGTTGGTGACGTGCGCCTGGAGCGGTGCGTCCTCGTCGTAGACCGGGGCGGGCACGGTCTCCAGCAGCGTCGTGAAGAACGGCTCCAGGCTGTCGCTGTCGGTCGGCACGGTGCCGTCGTCGGGCTTGGTCAGCGAGGCGACGCCGTCCCGGGCGCAGGCGTAGACGATCGGGAACTCGATCTGCTCCTCGGTCGCGTCCAGGTCGAGGAACAGGTCGTACGTCTCGTCGACGACCTCCGCGATCCGCGAGTCGGGGCGGTCGGTCTTGTTGATGCACAGGATGACCGGGAGCTTCGCCTGAAGTGCCTTGCGCAGCACGAACCGGGTCTGCGGCAGCGGCCCCTCGGAGGCGTCGACCAGCAGCACCACCGCGTCCACCATCGACAGGCCTCGCTCGACCTCACCACCGAAGTCGGCGTGGCCGGGGGTGTCGATGATGTTGATGACGATGGAGTCGCCGCCACCCTTGGGGTGGTACCGGACGGCGGTGTTCTTCGCGAGAATGGTGATGCCCTTCTCGCGCTCCAGGTCGTTGGAGTCCATCATCCGGTCGTCCAGATGCTGGTGGGCCGCGAAAGCGCCTGCCTGCTTCAGCATGGCGTCGACCAGGGTCGTCTTGCCGTGGTCGACGTGCGCGACGATGGCGACGTTTCGGATGTCATTACGCGTGGGCATGCTGGCGGCGCTTCTCCCGGATCGGTGACGGCGGCGCGACCTTCTCAGTCGCGTGAGTCGCTCCCCGCCGGGCCGGTTGCCGGCCCAGGGGCCCGGGGTCCTGCCCCGGAAGACTGCAGCGGCATCGCCGCGGCCTCGACCCCCATGGTACGGCCAGGGACGCCCCCGGTCCTCACGGGCCGATTCCAAACAGCGCCGCGAGGCCGGTCCGCCCTCGGCTCCCGCCCCGCCGGGGCTCCACCGGGCGTGAGGCCCGTCACTCCTGCGGGCCGCCCCGGAGGTAGCCGATGTCCTGGTAGCGCGGCGTCTGGAACCCGAAGGCCCCGATGTTGCCGAGCCGGCTGTTCACGGCCACCAGCTGCGGCCGCTGGTAGAGCGGCACCGAACCGGCCACCGCCCACACCTGGGCGTCGATCCGCTTGATCAGGTCGCGCCGGGCGCCGTCGTCGAGTTCGGCGGCGGCCCGCTCGAAGAGCCGGTCGATCTGGTCGGTGCCCACCCGCGTGTAGTTCTGCTCGATCAGCAGCGAGCCGTCCGCGGCGGCCTCCGGTTTGGCGAAGATCGGCCGCGAGTCGGTGACCGGGTAGGCGGTGGCCGGCCACGAGTAGAGCGCCAGGTCGAAGTCACCGGACGCGACGTGGTCCCGGAAGAAGGAGTCGTCGGGGACCTCGGTCACCTTGGTGCGGACACCGACCTCCTCCAGCATGCGGGCGATCTGCCGGCCGCTGTCGCGCAGCTGCTCCGAGCCCTTGCCCGCGGGGAGCACCATGCGCAGTTCCAGTTCCTCGCCCTCCTTGACCCGCACCAGGCTGCCCTCGGCGCGCAGCAGCCCGCCGACGAAGCGGGCGAGGGCCGTGTCGGCCTCCTTGGCCCGCTTCATCGACAGGTCGGCCGCCGCCCGGCGCTTGCCGGCGTTCTTGTCGTCGGACTCCTCCGCCTCGTCCGCCGCCGCCTCGTCGGCGTAGGCGGCCTGCCGCAGCACCGCGGCGTGGCCGGTCGCGGCGCTGTGCGTCAGGCCGGTGAAGACGGGTGCGGTGACGGCGTACGGCGAACCGCCGGCCGCGTCGGAGGTGTCCCCCCCTGCGTCGGCCCGGCGGGCCCGCGCGACCGTGCCGCCCTTCCAGCCCGCCTCGGCGAGCAGCTCGGACGCCGACTCGGTGTTCGCCTCGCCGATCGCGCCGCTGTGGTCGTGGTAGCCCTCCTGGTCGTACATGCGCAGGTGGCTGCCGAGCGGCTTGGCGGGCAGTCCGGCCGGGCCCAGTACGGCCTCGGCCAGCTCGGCCCGGTCCACCGCCCGGGCGATGGCCCGCCGCACCCGTTCGTCGCGCAGCGGACCGGAGGTGGCGTTGAGTGCGAGCTGCGTCCAGGCGGGGTCGTAGGCCCGCCGCACGGTCAGTTCCCGCAGGTTGGCGCGCCGCTCGGCGGCCTTCTCCCGCGCCGCCTCCCGCTTCTCCCGCTCCGCCCGCGCCTTCTTCTCTTCCTTGTCGTCCTTCTTCTTCTCGTCCTTGCCGTCGTCCTTCTTGCCGCTCTCGTCCTTGGCGTCCCTCTCGTCCTTGTCGTCCTTGTCGTCCTTGCTCTGGTCGTCGTCCTGCTCGTCGTCCTGCGCCGCGGGGTGCTGCCGGGCCCAGGCGCGCAGTGCCTCGGCGGCGTGCGGGGCGCTGCCCAGGGGAGCGAGGAGGCGGTGGGTTCCGCTGTTCGCGGCACCGTTCCTGGCGTCGTCGGCGTCCGGGGCGGCGGTCCCCGGGGCCTCGGCGCCGCCGGCGCCGGAGCGGGCGGCCTCGGTGACGGCGTCCGCCGTCGGCTGGTCGATCTCCGCGAAGTCCAGGGTCCCGGCGGCCAGGGCCTTGCCCCGCTCCCCCCGTTCCACCGGCACCAGCCGGATCTCGTCGAGTTTGGCCTTCTCACCCCACCAGTCGGGGTTGCGTTCCAGGACGACCTGCTCCGCCTTCGGGTCGAGCTTGCCGCCCTTGAGCCGGAACGGTCCGCCGGAGACGCTCATCGTGGTGCGCGACACGTCGTTGAACGCCTTGGGCCGGTCCATCACGGACTTCGGGTACAGCGGGGTGAACAGTGCCTTCCAGTCGCTGTAGCGACGGGCGAAGGTCACCTTGACCTGGTCGGCCCCTGGCCCCTTCTCGACCTTGTGGATGCGTTCGTATCCGGCGTTGCGGGCGGTCCAGAACGCGTTGTCGGAGCCGTCGAGCGCCTTCCACTGCGCCTCGAAGTCGGCCGGGCCGATGCGTCGGCCGTCGCTCCAGCGGGCCTGCGGGTTGAGCGTGTACACCACCGTCTGCTGCGGCTCCCGGGCGACGACCTCGGCCGACTCCAGCACGTCGGTGTTCAGTTGCGGCTCGGCGCGGCCGTCCAGGGTGAACATGGCCGGCAGGGTGGCGGCCGCGATGCGGTCGGTGGCCGCGCCGGCGTCGCTCTGGAAGGTGTTGAGCGTGCTGGGCAGCGCGTCGACGGCCCAGCGCACGCTGCCCCCGTCGGCGACGCGCTCCCGCGCCACGGAGTGCACGTCCCGGGAAGCACCGCCCTTGCCCTCGTCACCGTCGGTGTCGGCGCCGCAGCCGGCCAGTACGGGCGGGAGCAGGATTCCCGCCGCCAGTACGACCGCGCAGCGGCGCGCGGCTGTGTCGATGGCTGGCATGGCTGTACACCTCCGGGAGCTGACGCCCACCCACGTACACCTTTCGGCGGCATTGGCGGCTCATCACATCTATGGATCTCCATGGAAGATGAGTGGCCCGCCGGCGGCCCGCAGACACGGCGGGGCCTGCCGGCATGCCACCCGGTTGGGTGTCCGCCGCCCGGCCGCTGACCGGTTTCCACCGGGACGGCGCGTTCCCCCGCGTGCAGCGCCCTTCCCAAGCGCCGGTGTGACGCGCGACACTCCCTTGTGCCAAGGACGCCACCACCCTCGGAGGTGGACAAGTCATGTCCCTGCACGACGAGTTGGCAGCCGCTCAGCGCTGCCTCGACGACCTTGCACGACGCCTGGCCCGGCTGGAGCAGAAGGTCGGCAGCGGCCTGGAGATCCGCCGGGTCACCACCGACGCCGCGCACCTGCGGGAGAGCCTGGCCCTGCTCGCCGAGTCGCACCCCCGGGCGCGCACCGGCTCGCCACCGCAGATGGTGATCGTCCCGGACGCCCCCTACAGCAGTGCCCTGTGGACGGACGCCGACGACGAGGGGCTGGGAGGGGACCGCCACCGGGCCCGGTGAGGCCCCTCGCGACCGCAGCACCTCCGCCGGAGTGTCTGGGAGCTTTCCGTTGGCCACTGGAACCGAACCCGCCCCGCCGACCGGCGGCGTGCACCACGGCGCCCGGGCGGCGGTGGCCGCCGACCACCTGCGCACCGACCG
>NZ_BAAHCA010000290.1:0-5278 GCF_054776295.1 Streptomyces sparsus | reverse complement strand
GCACGCGCCGCCCTCGACCGCGGCGAGCGCCTCCGGCAGCGAGCCGGCACCGGCCGCCGCCGGTGGCAGCAGCGCCGCGAACCGGGAGCTGAGCACCGCACCGAGTACCGCCACGCCCAGTCCGTGCCCGAACTCGGCCAGCGTGCCGTTCACTCCCGCGCCGACGCCCGCCTTCGCCGGGGGGATGGCCGACATCAGGGCGTTCGCCATCGTCGGCATGGCGAGGGCCACGCCGACCCCCATGACGACCAGTCCGAGCAGCATGCCCGCGTAGGACGCGCTGCCGAGGACCGCCACGCACACCAGTCCGGCCGACAGCAGGCTCATGCCGAGCAGGATCGTGACGGGTGTGCCGAGCCTCACCGCCGTACGGGCACCGCCTCCGCCGAAGTTGACCAGGATCACCGTGAGGGCGAGCGGCACCATGCGGAGTCCGGCCGCCAGCGGCTCGTAGCCGAGCACGAACTGGAGGTGCTGGGTGAGCAGGTAGAGCGAACCGGCCATGCCGAAGGCCACCAGCAGTCCACCCGCGACGGCGCCCACGAACTTCTGGTCGCGGAAGAACTGCATGTCCAGCATCGGGTGCGGGATACGCAGCTCCCACCACACGAAGAGGGCCAGCACCGCCGCACCCAGGAACGCGGTGAGCAGCACCCGGGCGGACGTCCAGCCGTGCTCGGGGCCGGAGATGATCGCGAAGACCAGCGAGGTCATGCCGACGACGGAGAGCAGGGCGCCCACCGGGTCCAGCGGGTCCCCGCTGGGGTTGCGCGACTCGGGCACGAGCACCACGACCGCGACCAGGCCGAGCGCCACCACCGGGAGGTTGATCAGGAACAGTGAGCCCCACCAGTAGTGGTCGAGCAGGAAACCACCGATCACGGGGCCGAGGGCGAAGCCCAGCGAGAGCACCGAGCTCCAGATGCCGATGGCCCGGGGGCGTTCGGCGGCGTCGAATATCTGCATCACCACGGCGAGCGTGCAGGTCAACAGCAGTGCGCCACCGATGCCCATCCCGGCGCGGGCGGCGATGAGTTGGGCCGACGACTGGGCGAGTGCCGCGGCCAGTGAGCCGAGGCCGAACAGGGCGAGCCCGGCGAGCAGCATGCGCTTGCGGCCGAAGCGGTCGGCGGCGTTGCCCGCGGTCAGCAGCAACCCGGCCTGCACCAGCGCGTAGGCGTTGATCATCCACTGGATGTCGGAGGTGGAAGCCGACAGGTCCCGACTCAGGGAGGGGATCGCGATGTTCAGGATCGTGTTGTCCAGCAGGACGGTGAACTCGGCGAGGCAGATGACGGCCAGGATCAGCCAGCGGCGGGGATGCCCCCCGGTGGGTATGACGGCGGACTCAGCGGCGTTCGTCGCCGTCATGCGGGCTCCCCTTCACGACGTTAGGTAAGGCAGCCCTTACCGTACACCGTAGAGGGGCCCGTGACAGGGGCCGGTCGGTGTCCGGCAGGCGTCGGGACGGCATCGGTTGGCCGGGCGCCTGGCTGGATGGCTCGCTGGGCAGTCCGCTGGCCGGGTGGTTCGCTGGCCGGGTGGTTCGCTCGCCGGGTGGTTCGCTGGCCGGGTGGTTCGCCGCGGGTGACGGTGGGGCGGGGCGGACGGGAGTGGACGGAGTCGGCAAGGGACGCGTCAGTGCGGGAAGGGCAGCCCGGGGGCGTCACCGTGGGAGGGGCAGCAGGCGGTGTGCGTTGTCGTGGCAGACCGCGCGCAGCCAGTCGTCACCCAGGCCGAACCGGGTGAGGACCTCGAGCGCGTGCCGGTAGCCGTACGGAATGTTGGGGAAGTCGCTGCCGAAGAGGATGCGGTCACCGAGGGAGGACAACCGGGACCGCTCCGACGGCGGGAACGGCATCATGCGCTCGGAGAAGTCCGTGAAGGCCATCGTGGTGTCCAGGTGCACACCGGGCCGGCGCTCGGCGAGGTCCAGGAAGTCCGTGTACTCCGGCATGCCCATGTGCGCGACGATCAACTTCAGCGCCGGGTGCCGGGCGAGCACCTCGGCGACCGGCCCGGGCCCGGTGAACCTGCCCGGCGCCGGACCCGACCCGCAGTGGATCACGGTCGGCACCCCGGCATCGGCGAGCATCCCCCACACCGGGTCGAGCAGCGCGTCACGAGGGTCGTAACCACCCACCTGCACATGGGCCTTGAACACCACCGCACCGGCGGACAGGGCCCGTTCGACGTAGTCGGCGGCGTCCGGTTCGGGAAAGAACGTGGCCGTGTGCAGGCAGTCGGGCGTCCGTGCCGCGAAGTCGGCACTCCAGCTGTTGAGCCAGCCCGCCATGGCCGGCTTGTGCGGGTAGAGCATCGAGGTGAACGCCCGCACCCCGAACCCGCGCAGCACGGCGAGGCGTTCGTCCTCCGCCTGCCGGTACGTGATCGGCCACCGGGTGCCGGTCAGCGGCCCGACCTGGTCGAAGTAGGCCCACACCTTGTCCAGTACCGGCTTCGGCATGAAGTGGGTGTGGACGTCCACCAGCCCGGGCAACCCCAGGCCTCGCCAGAACCCGCACACGTACGCGCGCTCGTCGGCGTCCGCGTCAGCACGCTCAGGCGGGGCGGCGGAGGCGGATCCCGCCCCCTCCGGCCCACCGTCTCCGTTCCTCCCCGACGCCCGACCGGCGACGGGCTCCGGCGCATCCTGTTCCCGTGCTGCACCGCACATGGAACGAGAGTACGGCGACCGACCGACGTCCACCCCCGCCCGACGTCCGCTCCCGCCCGAGCAGCACAGGCGAGGGGCGGCAACTCCCCCCGCCGCACGTGCGCGTGCCGGTCGGCCTGCCTGGGCACCTGCCTGCCCGCTGAGGGGTCCCGTGCGCCTGGAAACGTCCCGCGCGGCATGTTTCCGGCCGATTGCAGAACGGTGCGCATCCCCCCGATCACGCCACCGTCCGGCCGGCGGTCGGGCCTCTGAACGGGGCCTCGGCGATGACGGGCCGTCGCTTCAAGCCACTGCTTGAATACGGGACGTTACTTGATCTGTTCGGTCGATGTGCATTCTGTGAAGGTTCTCGGCAGACTCCTGATCGCTACCAGCACACACAACTGCGGAAGGATGCACACAATGCGGAACACCGCGCGATGGGCAGCGGCCGGCACTCTGTTAACAGCAGCGACGCTCGGCCCTCTGAGCGGCACGGCCCTCGCGGAGGCCACGCCCTCGTCACCCTCGCTCTACAGCCCCTCTGCCCTCACCCTGACGGTCGCCCACGGTGAGAGCGCAGCCGCCACCTCGCCACACCGGGCCGTCACGCTGTCCTGCTCGCCGAGTGCGACCGGCAGCCACCCCGCCCCCGACCGCGCCTGCGATCAACTCCAGGCTGTGGACGGCGACTTCGACAGCCTGCCGGGGGAGAAGGATCGTTTCTGCACGATGGAGTACAACCCGGTCGTGGTCACCGCGCAGGGCGTGTGGCAGGGCGAGCGCGTCTCCTACGAGCAGACCTTCGCCAACGACTGCATCAGGAAAGTCGATGGCATGGCCGTCTTCAGCTTCTGAGCCGCCACGTCGCCCGCCGGGCTGCCATCTCAGCCTCCGCGCCGCCGCGTAGGCCTCTGAGCTGCCGCGTTCGTCCCGCACTGCCTCCCCGCAGCGGGACCTCGCGGGGGTCTCGGCCAACGGCACTGCCGTCCTCCCCGCCGAGACCCCCGCAAAGCGAGAGACAACCGGCCGCCCGCCACGGCGACCTCGACCCGCTCCACACGGAGACGCGTCACGGGGGACCCGGAACGGGGGCGGCGACGCAGGAGACACCGGAACACCGGTCCTCCGAACACCGGAGGACCCGAACACCGGAACACCGGAACAAAAACGTCCGGCCCGGCACTCGAAAGTGCCGGGCCGGACGTGTCAGTAGCGGGGACAGGATTTGAACCTGCGACCTCTGGGTTATGAGCCCAGCGAGCTACCGAGCTGCTCCACCCCGCGTCGATGAACACCACCCTACGCGACGATCGCCGTGCACGGAAATCCGTAACCCCCCGAGGCCCGACGCGGCCCACGGCAGGCCCCGGACCAGGGACTCCGACCGGCCCGGGGGCGGGGCCGCGGCCGGGAGGACGAGCCCCGACGCGTCCCGATCCGAGGCACGCAGTCCGGCCCGGGACGTGCTGTCCTGCCCGAGGGACTGCCCGGTTCGAGGTGCACGGCCGAAACGGCCGTCAGCTGCCCGCCTCCGCCGACCGCTCCCACTCCCCGTCCTGCCCGTAGACGTAGGTCGGGCGGCCCTCCGCGCTGCTCGTGCGGAACGGACGCCCGTTGTCGTCGACGCGCAGCGTGCCGGTTCGACCGGCGCTCGCCCAGTCCAACTCCAGGTACCAGTCGCAGTCGCAGCCCTCCGCCTCCGCCTGCACCAGCAGCACCTCCGGGTCCGTTCGCGAGACCCGCAACGGGAACTCCCGGGCCGGCAACTCCACACCGGTACCGGAGGCGTCGTAACCGTCGACCGGTCGCACCCGCGGACGCGGCACGTCCAGGTCGAGCGCCAACACCGCCGGGGTCAGAGCACCACCGCACCCCTGGTCCATCGCGTACGCGTTCCACGACGGCGGCGACCGCCGCTCCACCACCCGCGCCCGCAGCGCGCGGAGCACCACGGCATCGGCCGCCGTGCCCTGCACGGTGATCTCCACATTGGTGCCGTCCCCGTGCACCGCGCCGAGCGCGTCCGCCCACGACCGCGCGTCCTGCTCGACCGGCGGTGACGGAACGGCCCCGGGTTCCCGCGGCGTGAGATAGGTGTGGCCGCAGCCGGCGGTCCAGGTGTGGGAGCGCACCTCGACCGCCAGCGGAGGCTCGGCTTCCGCCGCCTTCTCAGCCTTCTCCGCCTTCTCCGAGGCCGACGGCCCGCCGCTGCGCGGACCGTCCGCGTCGTCACCGTCTCCGGCGACCGGCGACAGCGCCACCACCACCCCGGCCAACAGCGCCGCCGTCACCACGCCCACCACGCCGAGCACCACCCGTCGCTCCTGCCACAGCCGACGCCCCGGCCCGGACGGGTGGGCGGCTGCGGGCACCACCGGTTGCGAAGTGCCCCACGCGTCGGGGGCGACGCAGTGACCTGGGGGCGGATACGGCGGCGTTCCGGTACTCGTGGCGGTGACGGGCTTGGCCGGGCGCTGGTGTTCGGCCCGGGCGGCCGGGGCGTGAAGGGCGGCCGGGTCCTGAGGTACCGCCGGGTCTCGGAGGGTCGCCGGGCCTCCGGGTGCTGACCGGCCTGGGGGTGTCGCCGGGTCCCGGGGTGCGGGTCGGTCCGGGCGCGCC
>NZ_BAAHCA010000289.1:2056-5279 GCF_054776295.1 Streptomyces sparsus | reverse complement strand
TCAGAACCAACACAGTGGACGCGAGCACCTACGGACAAGCCCTCGGCCTATTAGTACCAGTCAACTCCAGCCCTTACGGACCTTCCATATCTGGCCTATCAACCCAGTCGTCTACTGGGAGCCTTAACCCCTCAAAGGGGGAGGGAGTCCTCATCTCGAAGCAGGCTTCCCGCTTAGATGCTTTCAGCGGTTATCCTTTCCGAACGTAGCCAACCAGCCATGCCCTTGGCAGAACAACTGGCACACCAGAGGTTCGTCCGTCCCGGTCCTCTCGTACTAGGGACAGCCCTTCTCAAGACTCCTACGCGCACAGCGGATAGGGACCGAACTGTCTCACGACGTTCTAAACCCAGCTCGCGTACCGCTTTAATGGGCGAACAGCCCAACCCTTGGGACCGACTCCAGCCCCAGGATGCGACGAGCCGACATCGAGGTGCCAAACCATCCCGTCGATATGGACTCTTGGGGAAGATCAGCCTGTTATCCCCGGGGTACCTTTTATCCGTTGAGCGACGGCGCTTCCACAAGCCACCGCCGGATCACTAGTCCCGACTTTCGTCCCTGCTCGACCCGTCAGTCTCACAGTCAAGCTCCCTTGTGCACTTACACTCAACACCTGATTACCAACCAGGCTGAGGGAACCTTTGGGCGCCTCCGTTACATTTTAGGAGGCAACCGCCCCAGTTAAACTACCCACCAGACACTGTCCCTGATCCGGATCACGGACCCAGGTTAGACATCCAGCACGACCAGAGTGGTATTTCAACAACGACTCCACACACACTGGCGTGCATGCTTCACAGTCTCCCACCTATCCTACACAAGCCGAACCGAACACCAATATCAAGCTATAGTAAAGGTCCCGGGGTCTTTCCGTCCTGCTGCGCGAAACGAGCATCTTTACTCGTAATGCAATTTCACCGGGCCTATGGTTGAGACAGTCAAGAAGTCGTTACGCCATTCGTGCAGGTCGGAACTTACCCGACAAGGAATTTCGCTACCTTAGGATGGTTATAGTTACCACCGCCGTTTACTGGCGCTTAAGTTCTCAGCTTCGCACACCCGAAAGTGCACTAACCGGTCCCCTTAACGTTCCAGCACCGGGCAGGCGTCAGTCCGTATACATCGCCTTACGGCTTCGCACGGACCTGTGTTTTTAGTAAACAGTCGCTTCTCGCTGGTCTCTGCGGCCACACCCAGCTCACGAGCGCAAAACTCGATCACCAGACATGGCCCCCCTTCTCCCGAAGTTACGGGGGCATTTTGCCGAGTTCCTTAACCATAGTTCACCCGAACGCCTCGGTATTCTCTACCTGACTACCTGAGTCGGTTTAGGGTACGGGCCGCCTTGAAACATCGCTAGAGGCTTTTCTCGACAGCATAGGATCATCCACTTCACCACAATCGGCTCGGCATCAGGTCTCACCCATATAACGAGGAACGGATTTACCTACCCCTCGGGCTACACCCTTACCCCGGGACAACCACCGCCCGGGCTGGACTACCTTCCTGCGTCACCCCATCACTCACCTACTACCACCTTGGTTCAGCGGCTCCACCACTCCCCTCAACTCCGAAGAGATCAGGGCGGCTTCACGGCCTTAGCATTAATGGATTCGATGTTGGGCGCTTCAAAGCGGGTACCGGAATATCAACCGGTTGTCCATCGACTACGCCTGTCGGCCTCGCCTTAGGTCCCGACTTACCCTGGGCAGATCAGCTTGACCCAGGAACCCTTAGTCAATCGGCGCAAGAGTTTCCCACTCTTGTATCGCTACTCATGCCTGCATTCTCACTCGTGAACCGTCCACAACTCCCTTACAGGGCTGCTTCACCCGGCACACGACGCTCCCCTACCCACCACAACACCCGTTAAGGCTATATGTTGCAGTGACATGACTTCGGCGGTGTGCTTGAGCCCCGCTACATTGTCGGCGCAGAATCACTTGACCAGTGAGCTATTACGCACTCTTTCAAGGGTGGCTGCTTCTAAGCCAACCTCCTGGTTGTCTCTGCGACTCCACATCCTTTCCCACTTAGCACACGCTTAGGGGCCTTAGTCGATGCTCTGGGCTGTTTCCCTCTCGACCATGGAGCTTATCCCCCACAGTCTCACTGCCGCGCTCTCACTTACCGGCATTCGGAGTTTGGCTAAGGTCAGTAACCCGGTAGGGCCCATCGCCTATCCAGTGCTCTACCTCCGGCAAGAAACACACGACGCTGCACCTAAATGCATTTCGGGGAGAACCAGCTATCACGGAGTTTGATTGGCCTTTCACCCCTAACCACAGGTCATCCCCCAGGTTTTCAACCCTGGTGGGTTCGGGCCTCCACGAAGTCTTACCTCCGCTTCACCCTGCCCATGGCTAGATCACTCCGCTTCGGGTCTTGAGCATGCTACTAAAATCGCCCTCTTAGGACTCGCTTTCGCTACGGCTCCCCCACACGGGTTAACCTCGCAACATACCGCAAACTCGCAGGCTCATTCTTCAAAAGGCACGCAGTCACGACCGCACATGACAAGTCATGCACGGCGACGCTCCCACGGCTTGTAGGCACACGGTTTCAGGTACTATTTCACTCCGCTCCCGCGGTACTTTTCACCATTCCCTCACGGTACTATCCGCTATCGGTCACCAGGGAATATTTAGGCTTAGCGGGTGGTCCCGCCAGATTCACACAGGATTTCTCGGGCCCTATGCTACTTGGGTGGCTCCAAAGTGAGCCATCACGATTTCAGCTACGGGGGTCTTACCCTCTACGCCGGGCCTTTCGCATGCCCTTCGCCTACCGCAATGGTTTATAACTCACCGACCGGCCGGCAGACCGATCACAGAAACTCCCACAACCCCGCTCGCGCAACCCCTGCCGGGTATCACACACAAACGGTTTAGCCTCATCCGGTTTCGCTCGCCACTACTCCCGGAATCACGGTTGTTTTCTCTTCCTGCGGGTACTGAGATGTTTCACTTCCCCGCGTTCCCTCCACACTGCCTATGCGTTCAGCAGCGGGTGACAGCCCATGACGACTGCCGGGTTTCCCCATTCGGACACCCCCGGATCACAGCTCGGTTGACAGCTCCCCGGGGCCTATCGCGGCCTCCCACGTCCTTCATCGGTTCCTGGTGCCAAGGCATCCACCGTGCGCCCTTAAAAACTTGGCCACAGATGCTCGCGTCCACTGTGCAGTTCTCAAACAACAACCAGCCACCCACCACCCCAC
>NZ_BAAHCA010000288.1:0-5287 GCF_054776295.1 Streptomyces sparsus | reverse complement strand
CCCCGGCGCCGGCCCGTGTTCAGCCGGCGTCGCTCACCTGCTCAGCAGCGAGCGGACCAGGCGGCAGGTGGTGTCGGAGGGCGGGTGCACGCCGATCAGCGGAGCGATGGCGCGTATGCGCCGGTTGCGCGCCTGGGCCGGACGGTACGCGCCGGTGGCGAGCAGCGCCGTGGCCAGCCGGAGGGCCTTCAGCCTGCGGTTGTGGGCCTCGTACCACTCGCGCGGCTGCCCGGCGGGCAGCGGCTTCACGCGCAGCGGCTTCGCCGGCGACCGCCCGGCGGACACCGACCTCACAGCCGGCGACGTCGCGGGCTTCGACGTCGTGGGCAACGGTTCCACGGGCAGCGGTTGGGGTGTGGCGACGACGGCCATCGGCATCCTCCCGGACGTTGGCGCACCATTCGAACACTTTCGATTCTACCGGCGAGCACTGACAACACAGCTGGTCAGAAGCAGTGCTGAGGCGGCGTCACCCGAGCTGCCCCGCCCGCCTGACACGCTCCGTCGAGTCCTGCCGAACCCGAGCCGGCGTTCACGGTTCCGCTGCCTGCGAGTCGCTTCGGGTGCCTACCGTCCGTACCGCGTCGCCGTGCGGCGGCTCGCGAGGCCACGGCTTCACTCTGGATGCCGACGTCCGCGGTGGCGCCAACCGCGTGACGATCGACATCAGGCATGGCGACAGGCGGGTGGAGTACATCAACTGCTTCCGCAGCGGACGCAGCCCTCCGCACTACTTCTGAGGGCGGGCCTGTCCGGCTGACGGGGACGTTCGTCGTGCACGGGGCCTCCTGCCGCTCGTGCACGGCGCCCCTCGGTCCTGCGCCGCCCGCCCCTACAGCCGGTGGGCGGCCCCCGCCGGACTGGCGCCGCGGGTGTCGAGCAGGAGTTGCGCCTTGGCGGTCAGTCCCTGGAGGTCGTAGGTGCGGTGGTGTTGCAGGAGCAGCGTCAGGTCGGCGTCGGCCGCAGCCTCGTAGAGGGAGTCGGCGCGCGGCACGGGCTGCCCGGAGACCCGCCACTGCGGCACGTACGGGTCGTGGTAGCTGAGTTGGGCGCCCAGGTCCATCAGGCGGGTGGCGATCTCCTTGGCGGGCGCCCCCTGCTGGTCGGCCAGGTCGGGCTTGTAGGTGACGCCGAGCAGCAGGACGCGTGCGCCGCGGGCCGACTTGCCGTGCTCGTTGAGCAGGGCGGTGGCGCGCTGGGTCACGTAGCGCGGCATGCGGTCGTTGACCTCGCGGGCGAGTTCCACCAGCCGCAGCGGGTGGCCCAACGCGCGGCTGCGGTAGGAGAGGTAGGTGGGGTCGATGGGGACGCCGGGGCCGCCCACGCCGGGTCCCGGACGGAATGCCTGGAAGCCGAACGGTTTGGTCTCGGCGCAGCGGATGACGTCCCACAGGTCAACGCCGAGGTCGTGGCAGAGGATCGCCATCTCGTTGACGAGGGCGATGTTGACGTGCCGGAAGTTGGTCTCCAGCAGTTTGGTGGTCTCCGCCTCCCGCAGTCCGCGGGCGCGCACGACCTTGTCGGTGAACCGGCTGTAGAAGGCCGCGGCTGCCTCGGTGCAGGCGGGGGTGAGGCCGCCGAGCACGCGCGTGGTCCTGGTGTGGTCGTAGCTGCGGTTGCCGGGGTCGAGGCGGCCGGGCGCGCAGGCCAGGTGGAAGTCCCGTCCGGCCCGCAGTCCGGAGCCGCGCTCCAGGATGGGCCGCACGGTTTCCTCGGTGCTGCCGGGGTACACGGTCGACTCGACGACGACGGTGGTGCGTGGCCGCAGCCGTCCGGCCAGGGCGGTGGCTGCCGCGCGCACTTCGGTGAGGTCGAGTGCGCCGTCCTCACCGAGCGGGGTGGGGGCGCAGATCAGGGCGGTGCGGACGCGGCCGAGTACGGCGGGGTCGCTGGTGGCGCGGAATCCCGCGGAGAGCATGCGGCGTACGGCTGCGGCGGGCAGCGAGCCGTCCACCGGGGCGCGTCCGGCGGTGAGTTCCGCGACGGCGCGTGCGTCCGGGTCGAAGCCGATGGTTCCGATGCCGGCGTTGGTGGCGGACTGGGCGGCGGGCAGACCGAGGTGACCGAGGCCGAGTACGGCGAGATCAGCGGGCATGGCGGCGGACATCCTTCCCGGACGTCGTGGGCAGAGGGCAGAGGGCAGAGGCTGTGGGATGCGGAGGCTGGTGACCGGCGGAGGGGCTGGGGACTGGCGGCGGACCGGGCGACTGCGGACCGGAGGGCATCGGCCTTGCGGCGGCGTTACGTCAGGTTAAGCGCATATATGACAGATATGGTGGATATTGCGAGCCGTGCCAGATCCGGGTCAGGAGCCCGGAAACGGGGGACCATCGGCTGGTGAGGGCCTGACGACGCGCGACACCACGGGAGGCAGCGTGAGGACAGCGACGATGGGACCGGCCGAGCGAGTCGAGGCACTCGCCCGAATGGCGGAAAGAGAGCTCGACATCCTGGTCGTGGGCGGGGGCGTCGTCGGTGCCGGTACCGTGCTGGACGCGGCCACCCGCGGCCTCACCACCGGCATCGTGGAGGCACGCGACTGGGCCTCCGGCACGTCCAGCCGGTCCAGCAAGCTGATCCACGGCGGCCTGCGCTACCTGGAGATGCTCGACTTCGCCCTGGTGCGCGAGGCGCTGAAGGAGCGCGGGCTGCTGCTCGGACGGCTCGCGCCGCACCTGGTGCAGCCGGTGCCGTTCCTCTACCCGCTCCAGCACAAGGGCTGGGAGCGCTGGTACGCGGGGTCCGGCGTCGCCCTGTACGACGCGATGTCGCTGTCCTCGGGGCACGGCCGCGGTCTGCCCGTGCACCGGCACCTGTCCCGCCGCCGCGCGCTGCGGGTGGCCCCCGGCCTGAAGAAGGAGGCGCTGGTCGGCGCGTTGCAGTACTACGACGCCAGTACCGACGACGCCCGCTTCGTCTCCACCCTCGTCCGCACCGCGACGGCCTACGGCGCGTTCGCGGCCAACCGGGCCCGGGTCGTCGGGTTCCTGCGGGAGGGCGAGCGGGTGGTCGGCGCCCGCATCGAGGACCTGGAGCAGGGCGGCGAGTTCGAGGTGCGGGCCAAGCAGGTCGTCAACGCCACCGGGGTGTGGACGGACGACACCCAGTCGCTGATCGCCGAACGTGGCCAGTTCCACGTGCGCGCCTCCAAGGGCATCCACCTGGTGGTGCCCAAGGACCGCATCAACTCCTCGTCGGGCCTCATCCTGCGGACCGAGAAGAGCGTGCTGTTCGTCATCCCGTGGGGGCGGCACTGGATCGTGGGCACCACCGACACCGACTGGGACCTGGACAAGGCGCACCCGGCGGCGTCCAGCGCGGACATCGACTACCTGCTGGAGCACGTCAACACCGTGCTGACCACCCCGCTCACCCGGGACGACGTGCAGGGCGTCTACGCCGGCCTGCGCCCGCTGCTGGCCGGCGAGTCGGACGCCACCAGCAAGCTGTCCCGCGAGCACACCGTCGCCCACCCGGTGCCGGGCCTCGTCGTCGTGGCCGGCGGCAAGTACACGACGTACCGGGTGATGGCCAAGGACGCGGTGGACGAGGCGGTGCGTGCCATGGACCGCCGGGTGGCCGAGTGCTGCACCGAGGACGTGCCGCTGGTCGGTGCCGAGGGCTACTCCGCGGTGTGGAACGCCCGGGCCCGGATCGCCGCCCGCACCGGTCTGCACGTCGCCCGGGTCGAGCACCTGCTGAACCGTTACGGCTCGCTCGTCGACGAGGTGCTGCAACTCGTCGTGGACGACCCGGCGCTGGGTGAACCGCTGCCGGCCGCCGACGACTACCTCAAGGCTGAGATCGTCTACGCCTGTTCGCACGAGGGCGCGCGACATCTGGACGACGTGCTGACCCGCCGGACCCGCATCTCGATCGAGACCTTCGACCGCGGCACCCGCAGCGCCCGCGAGTGCGCCGAACTGATGGCGACCCAGCTCGGCTGGGACGAGGGGCAGATCAAGAAGGAGGTCGAGAACTACGAGAAGCGGGTGGAGGCAGAGCGCGAGTCGCAGCGCCAGCCCGACGACCGGGCCGCCGACGCGGCCAGGTTGGGCGCCCCGGACATCGTCCCGCTGTAGGCCTTTCGCCCAAGTCGCCCCCATCCCGACCGGTCTGCGGGCGGACGTCGCAACTGCGCGCACACCGGCGGGACCGACTCGCGGTTCACCCGATGCCCTTGCCCGCCAGGCCCCCACCATGGGGGACAATGGGGCAACTGCTGGGGCGGGCTGATCGCGAGGGGAAGCATGGGCGAGAACGGCGACAGGGCTGTCGGAGCCGACGCCGCCACCAAGGGCAGGGAGACCGGGCGGCTGCTCGCCGGTCGTTACCGGCTCGGCGGAGTACAGGGTCGCGGCGGTATGGGCACGGTCTGGCGTGCCGAGGACGAGGTCCTGGGCCGCACTGTCGCGGTGAAGGAGCTGCGTTTCCCCTCGGACATCGACGAGGAGGAGAAGCGCCGGCTCATCACCCGTACTCTGCGCGAGGCCAAGGCCATTGCCCGGATCCGCAGCGGCAGCGCGGTCACCGTCTTCGACGTCGTGGACGAGGACGACCGGCCGTGGATCGTGATGGAACTCGTCGAGGGCAGGTCCCTCGCCGACGTCATCCGCGAGGACGGCCCGCTGGAGCCGCGCCGCGCCGCCGAGGTGGGCCTGTCGATCCTCGGTGTGCTGCGGGCCGCCCACCGCGAGGGGATCGTGCACCGGGACGTCAAACCGTCCAACGTGCTGATCGAGGAGGACACCGGGCGGGTGGTGCTCACCGACTTCGGCATCGCCAAGGTCGAGGGTGACCCGTCGGTCACCTCCACCGGCATGCTGGTCGGCGCCCCCTCCTACATCTCCCCCGAGCGGGCGCGCGGCCAACTGCCCGGCCCGCCCGCCGACATGTGGTCGCTCGGCGGCCTGCTCTACGCCGCGGTCGAAGGCCACCCGCCCTACGACAAGGGCTCGGCCATCGCCACCCTCACCGCCGTCATGACCGACCCGCTGGAACCGCCGCAGAACGCCGGCGGCCTGGAGGAGGTCATCTACGGGCTGCTGCTGAAGGACCCGGAGAAGCGGCTCGACAACGCCGGTGCCCGCCCGCTGCTGGAAGCCGTGGCCAACGCGCCCGAGGAACCGGCCGAGCAGCCCGGGCCGACGGCCACCACCACCGTCACCATGCCGCAGGACGCGTCCGGGAGCCCGAAGAACGCCAAGCCGGCCAAGGCCACGACGTCCCTCGGGGCCGCCGGGGCCGCGGGGGCTGCCGCGTCGTCCACGTCCCCCGGCGCCTCCCG
>NZ_BAAHCA010000287.1:0-5290 GCF_054776295.1 Streptomyces sparsus | reverse complement strand
GACGAGGCACGCCCACGCGCCCAGCACCACCGCCAGGACCCAGTCGCGGGCCGCGGCCGGGGCTGCGGCGACGATCGCGCCGCCGGCTGCTCCCACCGCCACCAGCAGGACCAGGGGCACGGCGAGCGATAGGCGCCGTGCCGCAGTTGTCCGGCGCGTGCGGGAGGTGACAGGCACTGACATTCCGCGGTCCCTCGGTCGTGAGTGCGGTGAGATTCAGGAGGGAGCAGCCGGTCTGTGCGACACGGCATGGTCGGCCGGCCCTCGAACAGAACGCGATCTTCCGGTCCCTCGTACGGCGTTCATGCTAGTCAGGTCGGAGGGCGTGAACTTGCCGCCCGCGACTCGTGATCCACACAATGGGGGACTTCGTCGTGAAGTCGCCCTCGCCGCGGAACAGCGTGGTATTGGCCACTGCGGCCCGATCGCCGGATGACCTGCCCGTACGCTGCCCGGAACGCGGGGTGACCTGCCCGGATGAGCCTGTCGCTGCCCGTGGACGGTTGCAACTGGCCTTACGAGGAGTGGATTTCAGCCAACTGTGGGATGTGCCACGGTCACATGACGGTCGAAGGTACCTCCGCGCCGGAAGGCACGCAGGCACTGAACGGACGAGCGTGTTCGAAAATCGGACAGATAAGAGGGTGGTGTGCTGCCTGGCCCCAGGCGTCGGCCGCCGGTCGCGCGTCGCCGTCGCGACCGGTCAGCAGAGCGTGCCAAGGGTGAGCAGCCGCCACGGCGGTCGTCCGACTCCGCTCGTGAGGGGGACGGCCCGGCCTGCCTCGTACGCCCGACGTCCCCACACAGGCGCCACGCGACGACCGCCATGAGAAGTCCCGGCGGGGGCGTCTGAGACGGACCTTCGACGTGGAAGCGGAACTGTACGACCGGGCCCAGGCCCGGATATCCGCCCGCACTCTTCGACGATCTCGCGGAACTCGCGGGTACCCGTCCCGGCAGCCGCGTACCGGAGGTGGGCTGCGGAACCGGCCAGGCCACTTCCCGCAGCCGTCGATGTCGACAGCTCGGACCATGCGGAGAGGTGGCGCGGAGCGGCCGCTTCGGCGCCACGGTGCTCCGCCGCTACGAGCAGGACCTGACGCACACCACCTCGGAGTACCTGGAGCTGCTGCGGACCTGCTCCGGCCACCGCGCACTTCCGGAAGCAGCCGGGAAAGGCCTGCTGGCGTGCGTCGCGAACCTGATCGACGGGTGTCACGGCGGCCGGGTGACCAAGCGTCTTCTCGTCGAGTTGGCCGTGCCGCAGCGGCGGTGACGCCGGCCGGCGCCCGTCAGGCCGCTCCGCCCGCCGAGCCGAAGGCGTGCAGTCGTTCCTGCCACGGGCCTTCGGTGATGCGCGCGGCCTCGGTCTCGTCCAGGCAGAGGTACACGTCCCGGCCTCCGTCCTCCTCGGGGGTCGGCGTGATGTGCACCGTGGGGACGGGCAGGTCCGGGAACTCGTACCAGAAGGGCCGTCCGGCGCCCAGGTCGATCCGGTAGAGCGGGAACCTGGACCAGTTGTTGACGGACAGGGACGTCTCCGCGGCGTCGGGGTCGCGCACCAGCATGACGTGGCGCGAGATACCGCGTTTGCGGTGGGAGTTGAGAAAGGCGATCTCGTCGCGCAGCTTGTCCTCCGTGTTGGTCTCCAGGCACCGGCGCACCGCGCCCGCCACCGACCCCAGGGAGCGCGTCCGCAGCTCCACCGCGGGGGCGGAGGTCCAGCTCTTGCTGACGCAGTTGCCCCAGTACGATTCCGGCAGTGCCCCGCCGAGGCGTTCCTGCGCGCCGACGACCAGGCTGAGCCACTCCGTGGTGCCCGCCGGGCGGGCCCGCAGCTCGCCGAGCACCCGCCACAGGTGGGCGGTGAGCGCGTCGTTGGTGGACACCCATGTTCCGGGCTCGTCCAGCGTGCCCTGGGCGTCCGCCTTCATCGCCGCCAGTTCCGCCGCGCCGAACCGTGCGGTGACCGTGCCCAGGCGCTGGGCCCCGAGGCGGAGGGTCGTCGTCAACTGCCGCAGCCGGCCCACCGAGGTGAAGGCGCGTTCCTGCCGTACCCGGTCGTCCGCCGACACCCGGCCCAGGGCGTCCAGCGCCTCGCGGTCGTGGTGGGGCTCCTCCCACGGCAGGCCGAGGTGTTCCCGGGACCAGCTCTGCAGGAAGTCCAGCGTGCTCCGGGCGTCCGCGAGGCAGTGGTTGATCGCCACGCCCAGGATCGAGCCCCCGCCGCGCATCCGGGTCAGGCGGATCTTGAGCAGCGGGGCGTCCCGGCCGACCACCCGGAAGGGGCTGACCTCACGCACGAGGTTGCCGATGACCGGCTCGGACCGCAGGTCGGGCCCGAACTCCCGCAGGGGTTCGGGGCTGTAGGCCTCGGTGAAGCGCACTCCCCCGTCGTTGCACTCCACGCTGAGCCCGCCGTCGGCGTCCCGCCGGAGCCGGCCGGCCAGCACGGGGTAGCGCGCGAGGGTCCGGGCGAGCGAGTCCCGCAGCGCCGCACCGTCCAGCGTCTTGCGGTAGAAGAACGTCAGCGGCGTGTACCACGGCCCGATCAGCAGGTCGTAGCCGCTCAGCCGGACACGGCCGGACGGGGGCTGCCCGGACCTCACCACGTGCACCTGCTCCTCGCGGCTGTCCACGCGCGTGCGGAAGGAGGGTGCCTGCGTCCTGCTCACGGCGTGCTCACTCCCAACCCACGAGCAGCCGGTCCACGCCGTAGTGCACGGCACGGTCGCGCAGCGGCACGTCCTCGGCGGGCTCGGCCAGCCGCAGCGTCGGGAACCGCGTGAACAGGCGGCGCAGACCGATGCGCAGGCTGGCCCGGGCCAGGTGCTGGCCCAGGCACTGGTGCGCTCCGAAGCCGAGAGCGAGGTGCTTGCGGGGGACGCGGGTGACGTCCAGGCGGTCGGGGTCGTCGAAGACCTCGGGGTCCCGGTTGGCGGCCGGCAGCGACAGCACCACCGTCTGCCCCGCCTTGATCGTCCGACCGCCCACCTCCACGTCCTCCAGCGCGCACCGGCTGGAGCCGAGGTGGGAGATGGTCAGGAAGCGCAGCAGCTCGTCCACCGCTCCCGCTTCGTACAGTTCCGGACGTTCGCGCAGCAGGGCCAACTGGTCGGGGTTCTCCAGCAGGGCGAACGTGCTCAGCGCCAGCATGTTCGGCGTGGTGTCGAGCGAGCCGCCCAGGGTGAGCACCGCCAGGTTGACCAGTTCCTCCTCGGTGAGTTCATCCGTCGCCGCGAGCCGCCCGAAGAAGTCGTCCCCGCGTTCGCTCATGCGCTCCCTGACCATGGGCCGGATCAGCGCGTCGATGCTTTCCAGGTGGTGGACGAACTCCTCAAGGGTGTAGGTGAGTTTCCACATCACGGCGAAGTGCTCGGAGATGCCCGACATCAGTTCGGAGGGCACGTCCATCAGGGAGCACACCGACCGCAGGTTCACTGTGTCGGCGAAGCCGCTCACGAGGTCGGCGGGCGAGCCCTGGGCCGCCAGGTCCTCCAGGGTCTCGTCGACGATCCGCTCCAGCTCGGGTTCGTGCTGCTGGATGCGCCGCAGGGTGAAGTGCCCTGCCAGGAGTCGCCGGTACTTGGTGTGGCCGGGGGCGTCCATCTTCGCGAACGATCCGGGCGGGGCCGGCTGCGGGGCGTACTCCGTCATCGGGAACGGCGGCGCGACCACGTGCGCGAGCAGTTCGTTGCGGTGGCTGAAGCGCTCGTCGGAGAGGATCTGACGCACCAGGTCGTGCCGGGTCACCAGCCATCCGGAGGGGTCCTTCGGGGCCACCTGGAAGGTGATCGGGCTGACCGGGTCCTCGGCACGCAGCCGGGCGTAGGCGGCGGGCGGGTCGAACGGGCACCCGCCGCGGTCGGTGGGGATCACGGGCGCATCGGGCCTGGACTTCATGGTCACTCCGTGGGGCGAGGGAGGCGGCGGGCGACGGGCCGGTCAGGCCGGTTCGACGCAGAGGGGCAGGTGGCGGGCGCCGAAGACGTTGGTGCCGTGCCAGGAAAGCCGGGCGGCGGGGTCCACCCGCAGACTCGTGTAGCGGTCCAGCAGCGCGTCCAGGGCGATGCGGCCCTCCAGCCGGGCCAGCGGGGCACCGATGCAGTAGTGGATGCCGTGCCCGAACGCAGCCTGCCGGGCGTTGGCGCGGTCCGGCCTGAACGCGTCCGCGTCCTCGAAGACCGACGCGTCGCGGTTGGCCGACAGCAGCCACAGGTGCACCAGCGTGTCCGGTTGCAGTTCCGTGCCCGCCAGCTCCGTGGGAGTGGTGACCACCCGTTCGATCCGGGTGAACGGCGGTCGCAGCCGCAGGGTCTCCTCGATCACCGCGGGCACCAGCGAGCGGTCGTCGCGTACCCGGGCGAACAGGTCCGGATCGCTGTCCAGGCACATCAGGGCGTTGCCGACCAGGACGGAGGTGGTGATGTGCCCCGCGAGCAGCAGCAGCGTCGCGAAGCTGGCGATGTCCTCGTCCGCCAGGCGCTCCCCGTCCAGTTCGGCGGCCACCAGGGTGCCCAGCAGGTCGCTGCGCGGCTCGGCCCTGCGGGACTCGATGAAGTCCTGCAGGTACGTGGAGATGGTGACGGCGGTCTCCTCCATCTGCCGCACGCTCTCCGGGTCCTCCGGGTCGGTCGCGAGCAGTTGGTCCGCCCAGCCCTGGAACAGGTCGCGGTCCTCGGTCGGCACGCCCAGCATGCGGGCGATCACCGTCACCGGCAGCGGGTTGGCCAGGGTGTCCACCAGGTCGAAGGAGCCGTCCCCGGCGCCGTCCAGCAGTTCACCGGTCAGTTCGGTGATCCAGGGCTCCAGCCCCGCGATCAGGCCGGGGGTGAAGGCCTTGCTCACCAGTCGGCGCATCTTGCCGTGCAGCGGCGGGTCCAGGAGCAGCAGGGTGCCCCTCGGCGCCTGCTTCTCGCCCTTGGACAGCCGCCCCACCGTGTCCGAGGAGAAGGTCGCCGGGTCCGCGAGTACGCGCTGCACGTCCGCGTGCCGGAACACGTGGACGTTGCCGGACCCGTCCCGCCACACCGGGCGTTCGGCCCGCATGCGTGCCGCCCAGGCCAGCAGGGTGGCGCCTCCGTCGGGTTCCACGGTGGGGGCCCTCTCGGGCCAGGGCTCCGCCGCGGGCGTCGGGTCGAGCACGTCCGAAGTGCCTTGCTGCGCCACCCGGATTCCCCTTTCACAGTGGTGGTACGGCTGCCGCCGCGTGCTGCTGCCGGTGCCGTGCGACCGCGATCGGCTCCCGGCGCGCGGTGCGGTGCCGGCCGCTCGGCTGACCGGGCCGGCG
>NZ_BAAHCA010000286.1:0-5318 GCF_054776295.1 Streptomyces sparsus | reverse complement strand
GGTCGGTGTGCGGCGGGGTCCGGGAGGTCGCGTCGCGCCCGGCTAGCGGCTGTCGCTGCCCGTGCTGCGCGCGGCGGCGCGGCCCGCCTCCAGCCGTGCGACCGGGATGCGGAACGGGGAGCAGGAGACGTAGTCGAGACCGACCTCGTGGAAGAAGTGCACCGACTCGGGGTCTCCGCCGTGCTCGCCGCACACGCCGAGCTTCAGGTCGGGTCGGGTGGCCCGGCCGTCCTCGACGGCGTCCCGGACGAGCTTGCCGACACCGTCCTTGTCGATCGTCTCGAACGGCGAGACGCCGAAGATGCCCTTCTCCAGGTAGGCCGTGAAGAAGCTGGCCTCCACGTCGTCCCGGCTGAAGCCCCACACGGTCTGGGTGAGGTCGTTGGTGCCGAACGAGAAGAAGTCCGCCGACTCCGCGATCTGACCGGCGGTCAGGGCGGCCCGGGGCAGCTCAATCATGGTGCCGAGCGTGATGCCCAGCTCCACGCCGTAGGTCTGCTCGATCTCCGCGATGACTTGTTCGGCCTCGTCCCGGACGATCTCCAGCTCCTGCACGGTCCCGACCAGCGGGATCATGATCTCCGGTCGCGGGTCGCCCTTGGCCGCCCTGCGCTCCGCGGCGGCCTCGGCGATGGCCCGCACCTGCATGGTGAACAGGCCCGGAATAACCAGGCCCAGGCGCACGCCGCGCAGCCCGAGCATCGGGTTCTGCTCGTGCAGCCGGTGCACGGCCTGGAGCAGCCGCAGGTCGTTCTCGTTGGCGTCCTTGCGCGACTCGGCCAGGGCGACCCGCACCGACAGCTCGGTGATGTCGGGCAGGAACTCGTGCAGCGGCGGGTCGAGCAGCCGGACGGTGACGGGCAGGCCGTCCATCGCCTCGAACAACTCCTTGAAGTCGCCCTTCTGCAGCGGCAGCAGCGCGGCGAGCGCCTCGTCCCGCTCGGTGTCGGTGTCGGCGAGGATCAGGTGCTCGACGAGTTCCCGGCGCTCGCCCAGGAACATGTGCTCGGTGCGGCACAGTCCGATGCCCTGCGCCCCGAAGCGGCGGGCCCGGGAGGCGTCCTCGGCGTTGTCGGCGTTGGCCCGCACCCGCAGCCGGCGCATCCGGTCGGCGTAGGCCATCATCCGGTGCACCGCCTGCACCAGCTCGCCGGCGTCGTCGGCGCCGGCGTGCGTCCGGCCCTCGAAGTACTCCACGACGGGGGACGGCACGACGGGTACCTCACCGAGGTAGACCTTGCCGGTGGAGCCGTCGATGGAGACCACGTCGCCTTCCTCGATGACCAGGGTGCCCTTGCCGTCGGGGTGCGGGGCGGTCAACCGGCGGCGCTTGGTGTCGACCTCCAGGTCCTCCGCACCGCACACGCAGGTCTTGCCCATGCCGCGGGCGACCACCGCCGCGTGGGAGGTCTTGCCGCCGCGTGAGGTGAGGATGCCCTCGGCCGCGATCATGCCGTCCAGGTCGTCGGGGTTGGTCTCCCGGCGGATCAGGATGACCTTCTCCCCCGAGCGGGACCACTTGATGGCGGTGTAGGAGTCGAAGACCGCCTTGCCGACGGCGGCACCCGGGGACGCGGCGATGCCGCGGCCGAGGCGCTTCATGCCGCCCTTGCCGGCCGCGGCCTCGTCGAACCGGGGGAACATCAGCTGGGCGAGCTGGGCGCCGTTGACCCGCTGGAGCGCCTCGGCCTCGTCGATGAGGCCCTGGTCGACCAGTTGGGTGGCGATCCGGAAGGCCGCGGCCGCGGTGCGCTTGCCGACGCGGGTCTGGAGCATCCACAGCTTGCCGCGCTCGATGGTGAACTCGATGTCGCACAGGTCCTTGTAGTGCGTCTCGAGCGTTTCCATGATCTGCATCAGCTGGTCGTAGGACGCCTTGTCCAGCGTCTCCAGTTCGGCGAGCGGCACGGTGTTGCGGATGCCCGCGACGACGTCCTCTCCCTGCGCGTTCTGCAGGTAGTCGCCGTAGACGCCCTGCTGGCCGCTGGCGGGGTCCCGGGTGAAGGCGACACCGGTGCCGGAGTCCGGCCCGAGATTGCCGAAGACCATGGAGCAGACGTTGACGGCCGTGCCCAGGTCACCGGGAATGCGTTCCTGACGCCGGTACAGCTTGGCCCGGTCGGTGTTCCACGAGTCGAAGACCGCCCTTATGGCCAGGTCCATCTGCTCGCGCGGCTCCTGCGGGAAGTCCCGCCCGGTCTCCTTGAGCACGATGTCCTTGAACTCGGCCACGAGTTCGCGGAGCCCGGTCGCGTCGAGGTCCACGTCGGTGGCGGCGCCGCGGCGGTGCTTGGCCTGCTCCAGCGCCTCCTCGAACAGTTGGCCGTCCACGCCGAGCACCGTCTTGCCGAACATCTGGATCAGCCGGCGGTAGGAGTCCCAGGCGAAGCGCTCGTCCCCGGCCTGCGCGGTGAGGCCCTCGACCGAGGCGTCGGACAGGCCGATGTTGAGGACCGTGTCCATCATGCCGGGCATGGAGAACTTGGCTCCGGAGCGGACGGAGACCAGCAGCGGGTCGTCGGCCTGGCCGAGCTGCTTGCCCATCGTCCGCTGGAGCGCGTCGAGGTGCGCGCTCACCTCCTCACGGAGGGCGGCCGGCTCGACCCCGGAGTCCAGGTAGACCTTGCACGCCTCGGTGGTGATGGTGAACCCGGGGGGCACGGGCAGGCCGAGGTTGGTCATCTCGGCGAGATTGGCTCCCTTCCCACCGAGGAGATCCTTGAGCTCCTTGTTGCCCTCGTTGAAGGCGTACACGAACTTCGGTGCGTTCGTGGATACGTGTGGCTCTTTGTTTTCCGACACGGGACGACTCCTCGCGGACGGCTGCCCTGACGGCGGGGAGCGTACCCAGATCGAAGGTGTCAGAGCACGGGTAGCAGCACGTCACAGGGCCGCAACCACCCATCCGCCAGGAGATCGAAAGTAAAGGCTCATTCAAGTGGCGTCGCGCCGGGTTTTCGGACACCGAAGGGAACATCACGGCGGGTGACGACTCTGCGTCCCTTCGCGGGCTCTCGGTGAGATGATCTTTGACTTCTCGAACTCAGCACGGGTGGCACTCAGCGCCGCTCGTTGGAGAGGTGCAGAACTCGCACGAGCGCTCATGTGAGCAGTACCCCTATCAGGCGTGGCGAGAATCACGCGCCTGCGACGAGCCTCGTCCCACCATCCGGACGTCGCCGTGCGGACACCGCCCGTACACCTCGGCCCTCAGCGCCCGGCATCGGCCAGCCGGTCATCGACCCGCTCCGGCGCGTACAGGTGCTCGACCACCATGGCGGCCGAGCCCAGCAGGCCCGCCCGCTCCCCCAGTGCGGACGTGACCACCTGGAGACGGGCCGTGGTGCGGGGCATCGCCCGCTGGTAGAGGACCTCCCGCACACCACCGAGAAAGGCCGGCCCGGCCAGGTCTCCGGCGAGCATCAGCACACCCGGGTTCAGCAGCGTGACGACCGTGCCCAGCACCTCGCCCACCCGCCGGCCGGCCTGCTGGGCCAGCCGTACCGCCTCCGGCCGTCCGGCCGCGAGCAACTCGCGCACGTCCGAGCCGGAGGACGCGGGCACCCCAGCCGAGGTCAACTGCCTGGCGAGCGCCCGGCCGCTGGCCACGGCCGCCAGGCAGCCCTGCGAGCCGCAGCGGCACAGCGCCGCAGACCCGTCGCTCAGCCGGATGTGGCCGATGTCGCCCGCGCCTCCGTCGATCCCCCGGTACACCCCGCCGTCCACCACCATGCCGGCCCCGATCCCGGTGGACGCCTTGACCAGCAGGAACGCGGAGCAGTCGGCGTGGCCGGCGCGCTGTTCGGCGTAGGCCATCAGGTTGGCGTCGTTGTCGACCAGCACCGGCAGCCGCTCCGGAATCCCCAGGATGTGCGTGGCCAGCGCACGCCGCAGGCCGTCCGGGACCGGGTGGCCGTCCCAGCCGGGCATGATCGGCGGCTGCACCACCCGTCCGGTCGCCCAGTCCACCGGACCGGGCACCGCGAGACCCGCGCCGCACAGCCGCTCCGGCTCGACGCCCGCGTCCCGCAGCAACGGCGCGAACCACTGACCCAGCCGGTCCAGCACCTTCTCCGGGCCGTCCTCCACCAGCAGCGGCCCGACGTGCTCGGCGAGCACCCGGCCGTCGAGGTCCAGCACCGCCGCGCGGGCGTGCCGGGTGTCGAGGTCGGCGGCGAGCACCGCGGCGTGGGTGTGGTCGAACTCCAGCCGCACGGAGGGGCGTCCACCGCTCGGCGTGCCGGGCGGGGCGGCGACGCCCTCGCGCACCCAGCCGGCCGCGAAGAGGCGGTCGAGGCGGTGGCCGACAGTGGACCGGGACAGCCCGGTGACACGCTGGAGCTCCCCGCGGGTGGTCGCCCGGCCGCTGCGGATCAGGTGCAGCAGATATCCGGTGCTTGCCTGGTTCGTCCGGGTCGGCGCCATGACCGGTGCCCCTGCCTCTCGTGTCACGGCCGCCCTGGCGGCGGTGCGGTACTCGTCGACGTCCCCCTCACCGGCCGCCCCGCCCCCACGGGTGACGCGCCCGGCCGCGACCGTCTCCGGCGCCCTCTGCGCATCCGTCCCGGACGCCCTGTGGTGCGCGGTTGCGGTGCGGTTCCAGTGCGGTGTTCGGTGCGTCTTGGGTGTCCCTGCCAACTTACCGCCGCGATGACGGAGTTCTGCTTGCCTATGACGCAACACGCGGCTAGTTTTGCCTGCTAATGAGACGTAACTCCGGGGTGACAGCAGTGTGATCCAGCACACACACCTTCAGAATCGCCCCATTTGTGACCTATTCGACAGTGTTTACCGCCCCGCACTGCCGTCACTCCGCCGTCCCCTCGTTCCGCCGCCCCCGCAGGTCCACCCCGCCGCCGGGCCCAGCGCCCCGTCGCCGGCCCGCCCCAGCACCTCACCTAACTCCCGGAGCACCTTGTGAATCGTGCGGTACGACCGACCGCGGCCCGCGCGGTGGCGCTGCTCGCGCCCAGCGGCCTCGACAGCCCCCTCGCCCACCGGGCGCGGGACGTCCTGGAGGGCAACCGGACCGGCACCTCCACCGTCCCCTCCCGCAGCCTCTACCCCCACCAGTGGAGCTGGGACTCGGCCTTCGTCGCGATCGGGCTGCGCCACGTGTCACCGGTGCGGGCGCAACGCGAGCTGGAGACCCTGCTGGACGCGCAGTGGGCCGACGGCCGGGTGCCGCACATCGTCTTCAACCCGGCGGTGCCGCCCGCCGCGTACTTCCCCGGCCCGGCCTTCTGGCGCTCGTCCGCCGCCGGCCGTGGCCAGGGCGCGCCGGCACACACCGAGACCTCCGGCATCGTGCAGCCGCC
>NZ_BAAHCA010000285.1:0-5319 GCF_054776295.1 Streptomyces sparsus | reverse complement strand
CGCCTGAGCCCGGCCCGTCACCGGACCGGACGGCTCCTCGCAGGACGAGGCGCGGCCGGCTGCGCGGAAGGTCAGGCTGCGAGGTCGCGTTCCGAGCGGGGCAGGGTGGCTCCCGCGCTGTCCGGTTCACCCGTTCCGGGGACCTGCACCAGCCGGCCGGCGCGCGGCGAGAGCGCGATGGCGCGGGTGAGCGGCGTCAGCAGTGCGAGCGCCACCGGCGCGAGCAGCAGGGCCACCGCGGTACCCAGGGCCAGACCGCCGATCACGTCCGTCGGATAGTGCACACCCGCGTAGACGCGACCGAACCCCTGGAAGAGCGCGAGCAGCACCGCGAGCGCGCCCAGCTTGCGGTTGACCAGGAAGATGCCGACGGCGATGGCCGTCACCAGGGTGGTGTGGTCACTGACGAAGGAGAAGCCCGTCTTGCCCGGCACGAGCACGTCGAGCCCTTCGTGGTCCACGAACGGCCTCGGCCGCGCCACGAGTTCGCGGATCGGGTAGTTCACCAGGTAGGCGACGGACGCCGCCAGCGGCGCCCACAGCAGACCGGCCACCGCGGCCGGCGCGTCCGGCCGGCGCCTGGCCGTCCACCAGGCCCACAGGCCGAGCATCATGATGCCCAGGATGACGCCGTACTCGCTGCTGAAACCGAGTGCCGAGTCGACCCAGCCCGGCGTGGCGCCGGACAGCCCGTTCACCCGATGGAGGAGGTCGACGTCGGGGTTTTCCCAACCAGCCATGGCGATGCGGCCCTTCATTCTGTTCGCGCTGCCGACCCCCGTGGTAGCGAGATGCCCGCTCTCTCCCTGAGAACGCTCGCACCACCCCCCGGCGTTCCTGTCTCCACCGAAAGATCACCTCGACGTTATCGAAGAGTGACCGTCTGCGCAGCTCAAGGCCTTCGCCTCACCCAGGGTATGCGACGTCTCACGCCGCCGTCGGCCGGGTGGCACCGAAGTAGTCCGCGCTGTCCACCGGGTCGAAGCGGATCACGGCCCCGGTGTACGGGGCGTCGATCATGTACCCGCCGCCGACGTAGATGCCGACGTGGTGGATGGACCGCGAGTCGTTCAGGTCGTGGGCGAAGAACACCAGGTCACCGGGGAGGAGTTCGTCGCGGCTCGGGTGCGGCCCGGAGTTCCACTGGTCGTTGGCCACCCGGGGCAGTTCGATGCCCACCGACGCGTACGCCGCCTTGGTCAGCCCGGAGCAGTCGAACCGCCCGCCCTGCTCGGGGGTGCCGTTGCCGCCCCACAGGTAGGGCGTGCCGAGCTTGTCCTGCGCGTAGTGGATGGCCCCGGCCGCCTGCTTCGTCGGTGACACCCGGCCCTTGGGGGCCGCGAAGCTCCGCTCCATCGTGCGGATCACCTTGACGTAATTCTGCGTCTCCCGGTAGGGCGGCACCCCGTTGTACTTGATCACCGCGTAGGCCCCGGCGTTGTAGGAGGCCAGCATGTTCTCCGTCGGGTCGCCGGGCACGTCCTTGACGTACCCGGCCAACTTGCAGTCGTAGGAGGCCGCCGACGGGATGGCGTCCTGCGGGTCCCACACGTCGGCCTTGCCGTCACCGTTGGCGTCCATGCCGTGGGCCGCCCAGGTACCGGGGATGAACTGCGCGATGCCCTGCGCCTCGGCCGGCGACTGCGCGTTCGGGTTCCAGCCGCTCTCCTGGTACAACTGGGCCGCGAGCAGCGCCGGGTTGATGGCGTCGCACAGATTTCCCCACTTCTGCACCAGCGCCTCGTACTGCGCGGGCACGGCGTTCTTGGCGAGCGCCACCGATCCGCCCCTGCCCACACCGAGGTTGGCCGCCGCGCTGTAGGTGCCCACCACGAGCAGACCCATGAAGCACAACACCATTCCCAGGCCGACTCCGGCCGCCACCCAAGCCTTCCGCACCCCTCAACCATCGCATCCCGTGGCAGAATTCAAAGAGACTTGCGCATGATGAGTCGACCCGATCACACACCTGGGGCGGTGGGTTCACATGTTTCTGGCAGCCGGAGCAGGCGACATCACGACGATCATCGGCGGAATCGCGCCTGACTGGGGCCCGTTCGGCACGCTGGGCGCCGAGGCCCGCATCATGATCGAGGTCGTGATGGCGGTGGCGATCCTGCTCTGCCTCGGCATCGCCATCTGGGGTGCGGCGAAGCAGCGCATCGGCGCGACGGCCCTGCGCGACACCTTCAGCGCCGAGCAGGGCAAGGGCCTCATCGTCGCCGGACTGACCGGCGTGTTCATCATCGGATCCCTCGGGACCCTCTTCACGATCGTCTACGGTATGGCCATCTGAAACGTCCGAACCCGCCGTTCGGAGCCGTCCGTTCCACTCGGAGCCGTCCGTGCACATCGTCAATCCCGAACTCGACGACTACCTCCTGGCCCACTGCACGCCCGCGGACGACGTGCTGCGCGACCTCGCCGAGGAGACCCGTCGCGCGTTGCCCGGCCACACGTCGATGCAGATCACCCAGGACGAAGGCGCCTTCCTCACCCTGATCGTGCAGCTCACCGGCGCGCGGCTGGCCGTGGAGGTGGGCACGTTCACCGGGTACTCCGCCCTGTGCATCGCACGCGGCCTCGCCGAGGGCGGGCGGCTCATCGCCTGCGACGTGAGTGAGGAGTGGACGGACATCGCCCGCCGCTACTGGGAACGGGCGGGTGTCGCCGACTCGATCGACCTGCGCATCGCCCCGGCCGCGGAGACGCTGCGCGCGCTCCCGGCGGACGAGCCGATCGACTTCGCGTTCATCGACGCGGACAAGACCGGATACCCGCAGTACTACGAGGAGCTGGTCGGCCGGATGCGACCGGGCGGCATCATCGCGCTGGACAACGTGCTGCAGGGCGGCCACGTCGTGGACCCCGACGCGACGGGCGAGTCCGTGACGGCGATCCGCGCGGTGAACGACACCATCACCGCCGACCCCCGGGTCACCTCGGTGATGCTGCCGCTGCGGGACGGCGTCACCCTCGTCCGCAAGCGCTGACAGCCGGCATCCCTCTACCGGTCCCGGTCCCGGTAGAGGGTCGCGGGCGGTTCCGGGCCCAGCCACGCACACGGCGGCTCCTCAAGCGTCAGCTCCTCGCGTCAGCTCACCACGCGTCAGCCGCGAGAGCCCCGCTGACCGCCGTCGGCGTCGCCGTCCCCCTCACCGTCGTGGGCGTCGCTGCGCTGCTCCAGGTCGGTGAGCTGCTCGGCCCACACCTGGGAGAGCGGCTGCGGCCCCACGTACTGCTGGCAGCGGCACAGGCCCGGTTCGAAGGCCAGCGGCCGGCGCTCGGCGTCCCAGCCCGTCGGCACCTCCACCAGGGAGTGGCAGCCTCCCTGCTTGTCGTGCAGCGCCAGGTGGTGCCCGCAGCCGCACACCGGTTCCGGTGGGTCCGGCGGCCGGCTCGCCTCCGCGATCTCCCGCGTCCGGTGCTCCTCGGCGTGGAGCAGGGCGAGGTGCCGCTCGTGGCGGGTGCGCAGGGCCCCGCGCACGTTCTCCACCAGCCAGGCCCCGCCCCCGCACAGGATGAAGAGAACGCAGACCACTACCCAGAAGCCCATCGGCCCAGCACCTCCCCGGCCCACCTCGCCCGTATCCCTCCTTCCGAGGGTACGACTCGGGCAGCCGGACTGACGGTCCCCGCGGCCTGCCACCCTCGCGGGCGCCCCCGGTTCCGTGCGGACGGGCGGGCAGACAGGGGGTGAGCCGGCGCCCCGGAAGGGGACGGGCGCCTTCCGGGGCGCCGGCTCACCCCGTCACTGCCGGCCCCACCACACCAGCTCCAGACCGACCAGCAGCAGTGCCGTCGAGCCCGACGCGGCGCGCAGCGTGTTCCACCTGGTCCAGCGCGGCGAGTAGCCGGCCCACTCCCGGGCCGCCGCCCGGTCGTCCAGCCGGTCGTCCGGGGCGGGCGCGGCGTCGAGCGCCTCGTTCATCGGCACGTTCACCGCCACCGTCGGCGCCAGCACCCCCAGCAGGAGGACCGCGGCGCCGGTCAGGAAAACCGCACCGGCCTGCGGGTGCCCTTCCGCCCACACCAGCGCACCGGTGACGGCAGTGGTGAGGGGCGCCCCCAGGAAGGCCGCCAGGAACACCGGGTTGACGATCTTCCGGTTGATGCTGCGCATGACGGCGACGGCCTGCCCCGGCGGTACGGCGTCGAGGGCGGGCATCACGGCCACCGAGAAGGTGGCGAAGAGGCCGGCGACCACACCGGTGAGCAGCAGGCTCACCGCGGCTGTCGCCACTGCGACAACGGTCATCGTGTACTTCCGTTCTGTCTCCGGCGCCGGATGGACCACCCGAGGCGGTGCGGTTCCGCACCCACCTGCCCACGTGTGCCGCCTGCCGCCAGCAAACCGCGCGGCGGCTGTCGCGGCCATGTCCGAGCGACTCATCCACCTCTCCGAGCGTCCACCCGGGCCGAGGGTCCACCTCCGGCCGAACGCGCGCCGGGTCCGCCGAACGCCGGAACGCGCGCTCTCCGCCCGGCTGACGCAGCGTCGGGGGGCGGTCTCCCGGTGCCGGTCCGAGCTCCGTCCCAGGTCGTCGGCAGACGCGGCGGCAGCCCTGCGCAATCCCCAACATTGTTCTGTGTCAGCTGTGTTGAGCCCTGCTCACACGGGCACTCGTGCCACCGGTCCGGCACGAGGAGGACCGTGCCGGATGTCCGGCCCTTCAACAGGGGAGGTCTTCATGACCAACCGCATCTACCAGCCGCAGGAGCTCGATCTGGTCGGCGACCCCGTGCTGATCGCCGGAGTCGGCAGTGGCTTCGAGGCGACCCTCCAGTACCGCGTCACCGACGGGCACGACGAGGTGACCGGCCACTTCACGGTCGGCGGTACGGGCATGTACGACGCGTTCCAGCTCAGCGTCGACGTGAGCGGCGCCGCCTTCGCCCGCGACCAGGTGTTCGTCCAGATCTTCGAGCAGAGCGCGAAGGACGGCAGCGAGATCAACGTGGTCAACCAGGCCGCGCTGTACGGCCCGAACATCGTCCCCGGCTACCGCGGGTACCGGGAGCACGAGGTGTCGTCCGGCGAGTCGCTGTCCGCGATCGCCAAGCAGCACTACGGTGACGCGGACCTCCACTCCCGCATCGTCAGGGCCAACCCCACGCGGATCAGCGACCCGGACCGCATCTTCCCCGGTCAGATCCTGCGTATCCCCGTCACCGGCTGACCCGCCGCGGCAGCCCCCGACCCGCAGCCGTCGGCATCCGGTACGCCTCGTCGTCCCGGGTGCCGCACGGCGTCCACACCCTGTGGACGCCGCCTCCCGACGGGCCCCCGCCGCCCGGTCGCCGCCCGCCCGGCAGGCC
>NZ_BAAHCA010000284.1:0-5330 GCF_054776295.1 Streptomyces sparsus | reverse complement strand
AGGCTGACGCGCAGCGCGGCGACCGGGTCGGTCCGGCCCGGGGCGTGCACGCCGGAGCCGTAGCCCAGGAACGCGCTGCACCACGGTTCGTTGAGCGTCGTCCAGTGCTCGGCGCGGTCGCCGAGCCCCTCGGCGGTGAGCGTCGCGTAGTCGGCGAAGCGCTCGGCGGTGACGCGCTCGGGCCAGCCGCCCGCGTCCTCGAGCTCCTGCGGCAGGTCCCAGTGGTAGAGCGTGATCCACGGGGTGATGCCGTTGGCGAGCAGCTCGTCGACGAGCGAGCGGTAGAAGTCCAGGCCGCGCTGGACGGCCGGGCCGCGTCCGGTGGGCTGGACGCGGGACCAGCTGACGGAGAAGCGGTAGGCCTCCAGCCCGAGGTCGGCCATGAGCCGGACGTCGTCCCGGAACCGGTGGTAGTGGTCCACGGCGACGTCGCCGTGCTCACCGCCGAGGATCTTGCCGGGGGTGTGGCAGAAGGTGTCCCAGATGGAGGGCGTGCGGCCGTCCTCCCGTGCGGCGCCTTCGATCTGATACGCGGAGGTGGCCGATCCGAAGAGGAAGTCGGAGGAGAAGGTCATTTGGGAGCGCTCCCAAGTCTAGTCAGCGGAAAGGACGTACGAGGGCGGACCGGGTCAGCCCTTGACTGCGCCGTGCATGATGCCGCCGACGATCTGCTTGCCGAAGATGGCGAAGGCGATCAGCAGCGGGAGCGTACCGAGCAGGGCACCGGCCATGATCACAGACTGGTCCGGGATGTACCCCTGGCCCAGCCCGGTCAGGGCGACCTGGACGGTGGGGTTGTCCTGGGTCAGCGCGATGATCGGCCAGAAGAACTCGTTCCAGGCCATCACGAAGGTCAGCATGCCCAGTACCGCCATCGCCGGGCGGGCGGCCGGGAAGACCACGTGCCAGATGATGCGCAGGCTGTGCGCGCCGTCCACCCGGGCGGCCTCGATGATCTCGGTGGGCAGTGCGTTCACCAGGTACTGCCGCATGAAGAACACCCCGAAGGCGCTCACCATCATCGGCAGGATGACCGCCTGCAACTGGTTGGTCCACTCCAGCTCCGCGATGGCCATGAACAGCGGCACGACGCTCAGCTGCGGCGGCACCATCATGGTGCCGATGACGAGCATCAGCAGCAGGTTCTTCGCCCGGAAGTGGAGTTTGGCGAAGGCGAACCCGGCCAGCGTCGCGAAGAGCACCGTGCTCAGCGAGATGCTGCCGGCCACGATCACCGTGTTGAACAGCGCCTTGCCCATGTTGGCTTCGGTCCAGGCGCGGCTCACGTTGGAGAACAGGTTGCCGCCGAACCAGAACGGCGGCGGCGTCTCGGCCAGTCGGGAGTTGCTCCGGGAACCGGCGATCGCCGTCCACACCAGGGGGAGCAGCGAGCCCAGGGTGAAGATCGCCAGCACCGAGTAGGTGATCACGCCGCCGTGCAGGTGCCTGCCCGCGCGGCTGGCCCGGACAGTGGAGAAGACAGCCATGGTCAGCCCCCTTTCAGTGGCTCTTCTGAAGCCGTCGGGCGAACAGCCAGTAGACGAGGCCGATCACGATCAGGATCAGGAACATGGACCACGCGATGGCGGAGGCCCGGCCGAGGTGGTAGTTGACCCAGCCCTGCTCGTACAGGTAGAGGCCGAGCGTCTGGTACTGGTGCGAGGCGCCACCGGTCGCCGAGCCGCCGAACAGCAGCGGTTCACCGAACAACTGGGTTGCGCCGATGGTGGAGATGACGACCGTGAACAGGATCGTCGGCCGCAGCGACGGGATCGTCACGTGCAGGAACTGCTGCCAGCGGGACGCGCCGTCCAGGGCCGCCGACTCGTAGAGGTCGTGGGGCACGGCCTGCATCGCGGCCAGGTAGATCAGCGCGTTGTACCCCGTCCAGCGCCAGATGACGATGGTGGAGACGGCGAACTGCGAGGTCCAGGAACCGCTCTCCCAGTCGATGTTGTCGATGCCGACCAGGCCGAGACCCCAGTTGATCATGCCGAAGTCGCGACCGTAGAGCATCGCGAAGACCAGGGTCGCCGCGGCGACCGAGGTGGCGTAGGGGGTCAGCATGGCGACCCGGAAGAACATCGAGCCGCGCAGCTTGTAGTTCATCAGGTGCGCCAGGCCCAGCGCCAGCAGCAGCTGCGGCACGGTGGAGATGACACCGATGGTGAACGTGTTGCCCAGCGCGTTCCAGAAGAACTCGTCGCTCAGCAGCCGGGAGAAGTTGTGCAGCCCGGCCCACTCCATCTCCGTCGGCGCGTGCAGGGAGACCTTGTGCAGCGAGGCCCAGCCCGTGTACAGCAGCGGGAACAGGCCGAAGGCGGTGAAGAACAGGAAGAAGGGCGCTATGAACGCGTACGGGCTCCAGCGGGCGTCCCGCTGGTAGCGGCGGCTGCGCCGCGCTGCGCGGCGCTCTTCACGAGGGTCGGTGGGCCCGCTGCCCTTGGGCGGGCGCGGGGCCGTGCCCCCCGCGGTGGCGGGGGGCACGGCGTCGAGGCGCGAGGTGGTCATCCAGCAGCCCCGGTCACTCGTCGACCGCGTTGTCGATCTTCTTCACCGCGGCCTCCCAGCCCTCTTCGGGCGACTTGCCCTGCTGCTCGACCTGGAGGATGCCGACGTTGGAGATGTTCTCCCCAATGACCTGGTCCTTCGGGCCGAGCACGGCGGTGGGAATGCCCTTGGCGGCCTCGGAGAAGATCTTTCCGATGGGGGCGTCACCGAAGTACTCGTGGGTGGCGTCCGTGACCTCGGGAAGGTCCAGGGCCCGCTGCGAGCTGGGGAAGCTGGCCTGCTTGGCGAACAGCTTCGCCTGCTGCTGCGGTGCGGTCAGCCAGGCGGCGAGCTTGATCGCCTCCTCCTTGTTCTTACCGGCCTCCGGCACGGTCAGGAAGGAGCCGCCCCAGTTGGCGGGACGGGGCGCGGACGCGACGTCCCACTTGTCGGCGCCCTTCTCGCCGGCCTTCTCCTTGATGTAGCCCAGCATCCAGGAGGGGCAGACCACGGTGGCGAAGGTGCCGTTCGCGTACGCCTGGTCCCACGAGGTGTCGAACTGCTTCAGCCGGCCGGTCATCTTGCCCTCGATGGCCCGCATGGCGAGGTCCCACGAGTTCTGGACGGCTTCGCTCTCCTTGTAGATCAGCTCGCCGTCCTTGTTGTAGTTCTTCTCGGCGTAGCTGGAGACCGAGCCGTTGTAGAGGCCGGCCGCGGCGTCCATGAAGGTGGTCCCCTTGGGGGCGTCCTTCATGTACTCCTCGCCCGCGTCGACGTACTTCTCCCAGTCGCCGGCCCACAGCTCGCTGACCTCTTCGCGGTCGGTGGGCAGGCCCGCCTTCTCGAACAGGTCCTTGCGGTAGCAGACGCCCATCGGGCCGATGTCCGTGCCGACCCCGATGACCCGGCCGTCCTCAGCCTTGGCCTGGTCCCACTTCCACGGCAGGTAGCTCTCCCCGTCGACACCGTCGGCCTTCGACATGTCGACGAACTTGGCGGCCTGGATCGTCGCCAGCTCGTTGATGTTGGCGACCTCGACGGCCTGGATGTCGTCGAGTCCGGCGCCCGCCGCGAGGTGGTTCAGCAGCGCGGGGTAGTAGTCCTCGTTGCGTTCGGTGGAGTTCTCCTTGATCGTCACATGGGGGTTGAGCTTCTCGTACTCGTCGTAGAGACCGGCCTGCTTGTAGCCGAAGACGCCGAAGACGCCCACCGATACGGTGGTCTTCTTCTTGCCGTCCGAAGTCTCCGACTCCTCGCTGTCCGAAGCGCAGCCTGCGAGCAGGCCGGCGCTCAGGGCAGCGGTCAGGCCGATGGCCAGACTGCGCGAGGTCAGACGGTACGAGGATGTGCGGGTCCTGCCGTGCATTGGATCCTCCCGAACGTACGGGACGTGAAAGGGCATGTGGAGAAATGACTGGGTGCGGTACCTTGGGAGCGCTCCCAAACGTGATGGGTTGAAGAGTCGCCGACACCCATCGGGGTGTCAAGACACTGAACGGCAACTACTTCGAAACACGATGTAGTTGAATGATCGGCACATCAGAGGATCAGCTGCGGGAGGCAGGCATGGCGATTCGCGGCACGGGGGCTCGCAGACCCACGTTGGAGCAGGTCGCGGCACGTGCCGGGGTCGGCCGGGGCACGGTCTCCCGAGTGGTGAACGGCTCCCCGCGGGTCAGCGAGCAGACCCGTGCGGCCGTACAGCAAGCCGTCGCCGAACTGGGCTACGTGCCCAACCCGGCGGCACGCGCCCTGGCCGCCGGCAGCACGGACGCGATAGCCCTGGTGGTGCCCGAGCACGAGACCCGGCTCTTCGCCGAGCCCTACTTCTCCGGAGTGGTGCGCGGCGTCAGCGCCGCCCTCGCCGACGCCGACCTGCAACTGCTGCTGACGATGATCCGCAACCAGAAGGAGCGCGAGCGCTTCGGCCAGTACGCTGCCGCCCACCGGGTGGACGGCGTGCTGCTGGTCTCCGTGCATGCCGACGACCCCCTGCCCGACCTGCTGAAAAGCATCGAGATGCCCGCCGTGCTGGGTGGTCGGCGCTCCGGTTCGGAGTCCGTGCCCTACGTCGACTCCGACAACGTCGGCGGCGCGCGGGCGGCCGTGGAGCACCTGCTCGGCCGCGGCCGGAAGGTGGTCGCGACGATCACCGGACCGCTCGACATGTACGTGGCGCAGTGCCGTCTGGACGGTTACCGCGAGGCGATGCGCACGGCCGGGTGCGGCGGTGACGAGACGCTGATCGGGCACGGCGACTTCACCGAGGAGGGCGGGCACCGCGCGATGCGCGAGCTGCTGGCCCGCCGCCCCGGCGTGGACGCAGTCTTCTGCGCCTCCGACGTCATGGCCTCCGGCGCCCGCCTGGCGCTGCGCGAGGCCGGCCGCTCGGTGCCCGGGGACGTGGCGCTGGTCGGCTTCGACGACTCCCCGGTGGCCCGCCACATGGACCCGCCGCTGACCAGCGTGCGGCAGCCGATCGAGGAGATGGGCCGGGAGATGACCCGGTTGCTGCTGGAGCAGCTCCGTGCCTCCGACGTGCCCGGCACCCCACCGCCCGCGCCCCGCGGCGTGGTGCTCCCGACCCAGCTGGTGCGCCGCCGGTCCTCCTGACCTGCGAGGCGCTGACCACCCGGTCGGCAGGGACACGACAGCGGCCAGTAGGGTGACCGCCACCGCAGCGCGCTGCCCGCTTCGAATGGGTCCCCCACGTGAACTACTGCCTCACCTGTCGCCGCCACCTGAACGGCGCTCTGGTGTGCCCCGGCTGCGGCGAGGTCCAGACCCCGCCCGCCGCGCCGCACGCCCCGGGAGCCACCCCGGACCCCGCCGGCCGGCCC
>NZ_BAAHCA010000283.1:0-5349 GCF_054776295.1 Streptomyces sparsus | reverse complement strand
CGCGCGCACCTGGGCCTGGCCGCTGCCGGGCGGGGAGGCCCGCTGGTGCCGCCTCGCGCGGGAGGTGTCCGCCGAGCGTTGGGGGCCCGGGGACGACCGTCCGTCGCCACCGTGACCGGAAGGCCCGAGCCCGGTCCGGTCAGCGGGTCGGTCCGCACCCCGCAAGCTCGTTCGTGGGACCTACCGCGGGTCAGCGGGTCAGCCCGCGGTGCCGTACATCCGGTCGCCCGCGTCGCCCAGGCCCGGCACGATGTAGCCGGACTCGTTGAGCCGCTCGTCGACGGCGGCCGTCACGACCGTGACCGGCGTACCGGCCAGCTCCCGCTCCATCAGCTCGACGCCCTCCGGCGCTGCCAGCAGGCAGATCGCCGTCACGTCGTCCGCGCCGCGCCCGATCAGCTCGCGAATGGCCGCGACCAGCGTGCCGCCGGTCGCCAGCATCGGGTCGAGCACGTAGACCTGCCGACCGGACAGGTCGTCCGGCATGCGCGTCGCGTACGTCGAGGCCTGGAGCGTCTGCTCGTCCCGGATCATGCCGAGGAAACCGACCTCGGCCGTCGGCAGCAGGCGCACCATGCCGTCCAGCATGCCCAGGCCGGCGCGCAGGATCGGCACCACCAGCGGACGCGGGTGCGACAGCCGCACGCCGGTCGTCTCGGTGACCGGTGTCCGGATGTCCACCTGGTCCGTGCGCACGTCCCGGGTCGCCTCGTACGCGAGCAGGGTGACCAGCTCGTCGGCGAGCCGCCGGAAGGTCGGTGAGTCGGTGCGCTCATCGCGCAGCGTGGTCAGTTTGTGCGCCACCAGCGGGTGGTCGACGACGTGGGTCCGCATGGTTCGACAGTATCCGAGGCCCTGTGACCAGGTCTCCCGCGGTGGCGTGAACCCCGGGTTCGGAGGGAAAGTGAAGGCATACGCCGGAGCGAAGGCATACGCCGGAGGTGAGGCCATATGTCCGACCCGAAGGAACGCGCCCTGAGACACGGTTCCGCCGACGCGGACCGGCTGCGGAAGCGCGCGCTCTTCCTCCGTGAGCTCAGCGAGGCGAAGGCGTTGCGGGAGCGCGTGCAGCCGCGCCGCGCGCGGGCCGCCCGAATGCGCCAGCAGATGCGGATGCGCACGTTCCGGTGGTGACCGCCGGTAACGCCCCGCAGGCTGGGCGCCCCGGGCCGCCGGGCCCCCTGATCCCGCGTCCGATCCGCAAACACCTGCCCGACGCATGGCCGAAGACATCCCATCCGGGCCGGGTTTCTGTCACGATTCCGAAGGAGCGGGGCGTCGCCCCTCTTGAGCACTCGCTGATCACCGGATACCAGTGGGAGAGTCACGGTGTACTTCGCCGCACTGCTCGCGCGCACCGAAGAGGGATGGGTAGCGAGCGACACGGAACTCGACGACGTGGAAACCCTCGCGGATCTCGCGGACCTCGCCCGCGAGGCCGCCGCTGTCGACGACACGGTGCTGATCTGCATCGAACAGGAGGGCGCCTGGTTCGGCGTCGTCCGCGTGGACGGTGAGGACGATCCGCGCATCTACGTCTCGGACGCGGCAGCAGCCGCCCGCAACGCGTACGGGGAGATCCTGCTGACCGACGAAGTGCTGGGCCGAGATCCCGAGGCGCCGGAGGATCTCGACAGCCTGGTCGATCTCGACGGCACCGAGGACGGCGAACCCGACAACCAGGCCGACGACGGCGACGACGCGGCCCCCGACGCCGCCGTGCTCCCGGACGGCCCGGTGGGCGACGCCGACCTGCTGTCCGACCTCGGCATGCTGGAGAAGGAGGTGCTGTCGCTGGACGCCGGCGACGCGCTCTCCGAGATCGCCGAGGCCCTGGGCTGCACCGATGTGCTGGAGGCCGTCCGGTAGCGGGCGACACTCGAGGCATGGACGATCCTCTGCGCGACCCGTGGCTGACCCCGATGCGGCACGCCCTCGACGAGGCCCTAAGGGCCACCGACACCGGGGACGTGCCCGTCGGCGCACTGGTCCTCGGCCCGGACGGCACCGAACTGAGCCGGGGGCGCAACGCCCGCGAGGCGTCGGGTGACCCCACCGCGCACGCCGAGGTGGTCGCGCTGCGGCGCGCCGCCGAGGCGGTCGGCGAGTGGCGCCTGACGGGCTGCACGCTCGTCGTCACCCTGGAGCCGTGCACGATGTGCGCCGGCGCGGCGGTGCTGTCCCGGGTGGACCGCGTCGTCTACGGCGCGGTGGACGCCAAGGCGGGAGCGGCCGGCTCCCTGTGGGACGTCGTCCGCGACCGGCGGCTCAACCACCGGCCCGAGGTGATCTCCGGAGTGCTCGCCGAGCAGTGCGGCGCCCTGCTCACCGGCTTCTTCCGGGGACGCCTCGGAACCGATTTCGGCACACGGCCACCCGTGGGCTAAGCTCTCTCCCGGTAGCGTGTCCGAGCGGCCGAAGGAGCTCGCCTCGAAAGCGAGTGTGGGGGCAACTCCACCGTGGGTTCAAATCCCACCGCTACCGCTCTTGAGCAGGACGAACGAAGGGCCGGACCCGGTTGGGGTCCGGCCCTTCGTCGTGCACCCGCCCGGCCTCCGCCGCAGCCACACCCCCGCGGCCGCCGTCATCCCCTCCCGCGCCGGGAGCGCGCCGGGGGCAGCCCGGGGGGACGCTCGCTCGGGACCGCGCCGGCGTCCGCACCGGTGCCGGGAGACGGCCCCGCGGGGCCGGCGGGCGGGGTCGGCGGGGTGAGTTCGGCGGCAAAGCGACCTGGTTGCTGAGGTTTTGGCCGGTAAAGCGGCGATCAAGCCGACGAAACGGCCGGATAGACTCTCGCGACTGCACAGGGGACAGCGGCCAGCCACAGGAGGCGGCGACGGTGGACATCAAGAAGATCGCGCTCTACATCGTCATCGTCTTCGTGTTCTACACGATCATCACCTCACCCGAGCGATCGGCCGAGCTGGTCGGGGTCGGGTTCGAGGGCATCGCCAGTGCCGCGCAGGGTGTCGGGGAGTTCATGACGCAGCTCGTCAATTAGCTCACCCGCTCGAAGCCTCCGCCGAACGGCCCCCCGCTCTCCATGGGGGGCCGTTCTTCTTGCCCCGCACCACCAACACGGGCCTATTAAGGTGCTTGCACACAGTGGCTATGAATTGTGATGCTATGACCGCTTTTGCCGGATGAGTAGACCGTGAAAGGGGTGGTGGAAGGGTGGCGGTGACTCAGACCCGCGAAAGCCGTAGCGCGCAAACGAGGGCACTGACCCAGGCGCTGTTCGAACAACTGGCGGAACGGGAGCCCGGCAGTCCCGAGCACCGCCGGGTCAGGAGCGCGCTCATCGAGGCCAACATCCCGTTGGTCCGCTACGTGGCGGCCCGGTTCCGCAGCCGCAACGAGCCGATGGAGGACGTCGTCCAGGTCGGGACCATCGGCCTCATCAACGCCATCGACCGCTTCGACCCCGGCCGCGGCGTGCAGTTCCCCACCTTCGCGATGCCGACGATCATCGGCGAGATCCGGCGCTACTTCCGCGACAACGTGCGGACCGTGCATGTTCCCCGGCGCCTGCACGAGATGTGGACGCAGGTGAGCGCGGCGACCGAGGACCTGACGGTCCAGCACGGGCGCTCACCGACCACCGCCGAGATCGCCGAGCGGCTGGAGCTGGGCGAGGACGAGGTGCTCGCGTGCATCGAGGCCGGACGGGCCTACCGCGCCACGTCGCTGGAGGCCGCACAGGAACGCGAGGACGGCCGGCCGGGCATCATCGACCGGCTCGGCTACGAGGATCCCGAACTGGACGGGGTGGAGCACCGAGACCTCGTACGCCACCTCCTCGTGCAGCTCCCCGAACGTGAACAAAGGATTCTGCTGCTGCGCTACTACGGCAACCTGACGCAGTCACAGATCAGCGTGGAACTGGGCGTCTCGCAGATGCACGTCTCCCGGCTGCTCAGCCGTAGCTTCGCCAGGCTGAGGGCAGCAAATCCCATCGAAGCGTAACCAGTTCGGGTGACATCCCTTCGGTCCGCACCCCCTCCGAGCTGTGCAATTTTATCGACATGACGCTACATCGTGTTGCTGACTTGTGACATTCTGCGAGAGCTGCGTTTGCCGTGGCTGCACCGCCGGTATTCAGGTGGAGGACTGCCCTCGTCCCGAAGGCAGCCGTTGCGACCCGTCCGCGACCTCAAGGGGGTGGCATGTCCGTAGATCTGGGCAGCTCGAAGGTGCTCACCGAAGCGATCAACACTGACGCACCGCACAGTGCTTCCGGGGCATCCGAGGCACCTGACGTTCCCGGCCCTCCCCCTCCGGTGGGGCGGGCCGCCGACACCGAGGCCATCGACACCCGCACGCTCTCCCGCTCCCTCTTCCTGCGCCTCGCCGCACTGGAGAAGGACAGCGCCGAACGTGCCTACGTGCGCGACACCCTGATCGAGCTGAACCTCCCCCTCGTGCGTTACGCGGCGGCCCGGTTCCGCAGCCGCAACGAGCCGATGGAGGACATCGTCCAGGTCGGAACCATCGGCCTGATCAAGGCGATCGACCGCTTCGACTGCGAACGCGGCGTGGAGTTCCCGACGTTCGCGATGCCGACGGTCGTCGGTGAGATCAAGCGGTTCTTCCGCGACACCTCCTGGTCGGTGCGGGTGCCGCGCCGACTCCAGGAACTGCGGCTGGCGTTGACGAAGGCCAGCGACGACCTCTCCCAGCAGCTCGACCGTTCGCCGACGGTCCCCGAACTCGCCGTGTGCCTCGGGGTGTCGGAGGAGGACGTGGTGGACGGCCTGGCGGTGGGCAACGCCTACACGGCCAGCTCGCTGGACTCGCCGTCGCTGGAGGAGGACGGCAGCGAGGGCTCACTCGCCGACCGGCTCGGCTACGAGGACGCCGCGCTGGAGGGCGTGGAGTACCGCGAGTCGCTCAAGCCGCTGCTGGCCCGACTCCCCTCCAGGGAGCGGCAGATCATCATGCTGCGGTTCTTCGGCAACATGACCCAGTCGCAGATCGGCGAGGAGGTCGGCATCTCGCAGATGCACGTCTCGCGACTACTGACCCGCACCCTCGCGCAACTCCGCGAGGGCCTCATCACGGAGGGCTGAGCGCAGGAAGGCTGAACACGGGAAGGCCGACCGAGCACGACAAGGCCGTACAGGGCTGAACCGCACGGGGCGGGAGCACGGAGACTGCACACGAGGGCCCGACGTCAGGGCGTCCCGTACCGCAGCACCGACTCACCACCACCGAGCGCACCACCAGGCACCGCTGACGCCGCGTCGGCCCCCCATGCGGGCGCGGCACGCCACTGCGCGGGCGCGCCACGTGCGTGTGCGCTGGGCGCCGCCTGAGGGCGACCGACGCGTCGCAGCAAGGCGTCCGACG
>NZ_BAAHCA010000282.1:1386-5394 GCF_054776295.1 Streptomyces sparsus | reverse complement strand
ACCCATGACGCCCAGCCGCCGTTCGCCGGCCCTCGGCCCGCACCTGGATCGGCCCGGCCAGCGGCGCGCCGGCCGGGTCGAGCAGGAAGGCCACCGCCTCGCTGCTCAGCCGGTTGCCGCGGATCGTGCCGAGGTGCACCGCCTGGACCTCACCGGGCTGCGCCGCGTCGAGGTCGTCCGGGTGGGTGATCCAGAACGCGAAGGTGCCGTTCGGCCGGGCGTTCCAGTAGCCGGTGCCGGCCGGGTCGTGGGTGGTCAGGGTGTGGTCGGCGGCGAAGTCGAACCGCGGCGTCGCCACCATGGCGTCGTCACCGGTGCCGATGGTGACCGTGACCTGCCAGGAGCCGACCGGTCCGCGCTGCCGCGGATGGGCCGCGCCGGTGTCGGCGGTGGCCAGCGCCGAACCGAGCAGCACGGCGACGACGGCACACCACAGCGCCCACAGACGCGGCGTGGTGCGGGGCCTGGCGGCGGCGTGGGACAGGAGGGAGATGTCAGGCATGGACGGGCCTTTCGGTGCTCGGTGCGGAGTGGGGGGTGGAAGCTCGGGTCTTGAGGTCGAAGCCGGGACGCGACGCCTCCTCGGGCGACAGCCCGGCTCCGGCGGTCAGCAGCTTCCGGGCGATGCCGTGGTCCGCCGGCCGGTTCACGGACTCGACCGCGATCAGGCGCCCGCGCCGGAACGACAGCACCGAGAACCGCCCGGTCCCCGGGTCCCCGGACAGCACGGAACGGTCGTGGCCGGTGCTGAGCCCGGCGATCTGCAACCGCATGCCGTACTGCTCGGACCAGAACCACGGCACCGCGGTACAGGCGGTCAGGTCACCGCACAGCGAGGCGGCGACGCACCGGGCCTGGGCGGTGGCGTTCTGCACCGACTCCAGCCGCACCAGGCGGTCCGCGAACGGGGTGGGGAACCGGGCGCAGTCACCGACGGCGTAGATGTCGCGGTCGCTGGTGCGCAGGTGCTCGTCCACGATGACGCCGTCCCCGACGAGCAGCCCGGCGTCGGCCGCCAGCCGCACGTCCGGCAGCACACCGATACCGACCACCACCAGGTCCGCCGGGATCTGCTCGCAGCTGTCCAGTTCCACCATGCGCACCGCGCCGGCGTCGTCCCCGCGGAACGCGGTGACCTCGTGCCTCAACAGCACCTCGACGCCCTGCCTGCGGTGCTCCTCGGCCAGACGGTCGGAGATCTCCGGCGTCACCGCCCGGGCCAGGGCCCGCGGCTGCGCCTCGATGACGGTGACATGGTGGCCCAGTTTCCGGGCCGCGGCGGCGACTTCCAGCCCCACGAAACCGGCACCGACCACCACCAGCCGCAGCGGCCCGGTGCTGCCGGCGAACCGCTCCCGCAACCGGGTCGCGTCCTGGACGCCGCGCAGCGTCAGCACACCGTCGAGCCCTGCGCCGGGCACGGGCAGGGTGCGGGGCCGGGCGCCCGTCGCCAGTACCAGCTTGTCCCAGCGCAGCCGCCGTCCGCTGCCGAGCACGACGGCCTGGTCGTCCCGGTCGACGCGGACCGCGCCGGGGCCCGTGAGCACCTCGACGCGCTGCTCGGTCCAGAACGACGGCGGCAGCAGCTCCAGGTCGTCGTTCCCGGCGGTGCCCAGCAGGAACTGCTTGGACAGCGGCGGACGCGCGTAGGGCAGCCGGCCCTCGTCGCCGACGAGCGTGATGTCGCCTTCGAAGCCCCTCGACCGCAGCGCGGCGGCGGTGTCCGAGCCCGCCTGGCCGGCGCCGATGACGACCACTCGCGGGGCGGCCATCAGAGCTGGGTCTCCGGCAGGTGGACCACCAGGCCGTCGATCGTGTCCGAGATCGGCAACTGGCAGCTCAGCCGGCTGGTGTCGAGGCGGGGGGCGGCCGTGCCGTAGAGCACCTCGTCCTCCGACTCGTGCATCTCCGGCAGCGGCAGTGTGTTGGCCTCGTCGACGTAGACGTGGCAGGTGCCGCACTGCGCGGAACCGCCGCACTGCGCCTCGATGCCGTTGATGTTGTTGATCTTCGCCCCGCGCATGACGGTGTTGGGCGCCGCGACGTCGACGACTGTCTCGGTCCCGTCCGGGTGCTTGTAGGTGATCTTGGCCATGGCGCTCTCCTCGTGGCGTGCCAGCCGGTTCGGTGCCGAACGCACGGAGGGTGGCGGCTCCGACTGGGGAGGAGGTCGAGCCGCTCTGGAGCAGGCGTGGCGCGGTCGGTCTCCGGTCCGTGCCTCCGGAAGCGCGTCCCGGGAGGACCCGCCGTGCCGGGGCACCCGGCGGGAGGTGCTCGGAGGCAGGCGTTCCAGGGGCGCTTGACCGCGCGTCCACCCGCGGGCCGCAGCGTCACCACCATGAGCGCACCTGTCGTGTCCACCAAGCCCGCCCGTGCGGCGACCCGGCTCGGGCTGGTGCTCGCCACCTGCTGCCTGGGCCAGTTCATGAACGTGCTCGACGCCTCGGTGGTGAACGTGGCGCTGCCCGTCATCGCCGAGGACCTCGGGTTCGACCGCCACAACCTGCAACTGGTCAACAACGCCTACACCGTCGCCGTCTGCGGCTTCCTGCTGCTCGGCGGCCGGCTCGCCGACCTGTTCGGGCAGCGCCGGGTGTTCCTGGCCGGCGTCGCCCTGTTCACCCTGGCCAGCACCGTCGGCGGCGCCGCCCAGGACCCGGTGACACTGGTACTGGCCCGGGCGTTCCAGGGGCTGGGAGCAGCGGTCATGGCCCCGGCGACGCTGACCGTGCTCGGCACCACCTTCACCGAACCCGCCGCCAGAGCGAAGGCGTTCGGCATGTGGAGCGCGGTCTCCGGCGTGGCGGGCGCCGCCGGGGTACTTGCCGGCGGCGTGATCACCCAGTGGTTCTCCTGGCGGTGGATCCTGCTGGTCAACCTGCCGATCGGCCTGCTGCTGCTGGCCGCCGTCTGCTGGGTGGTCCCCGAGACCGCCGGACGGGCGAACCGCCGACTGGACCTGCCAGGAGCGCTGACCGTGACGCTGGGCCTGATGGCGCTGGTGCACGGCGTGGGGGAGTCCTCCCGCTACGGCTGGGACTCGCTCCGGGTGCTCGTGCCGCTGCTGGGCGCCGCCGCGCTGCTCGCGCTGTTCTTCCTCATCCAGGCCCGACTCGCCGCCCAACCCCTCGTGCCGCTGGGCGTGTTCCGCAACCGGGCGGTCAGCGCGGCGAACCTGGTGGCGTTCTTCAGCATCGCCGCCCTCTTCAGCACCTTCTACTTCTTCACCCTGGTGTTGCAGCAGGTCCTCGACTACAGCCCGCTGCGGACCGGGCTCAGCTACCTGCCGATGTCACTGGGCATCGCCCTCGGCGGCTGGCGGGTCTCCTCCCTCGTGCCGCGGACCGGACCACGTCCGGTACTGCTGGCCGGACTGTCGATGTCCTGCGTCGGGCTGCTGTGGCTGTCCCGGGTCGATCCGTCCTCCGGCTACCTCGCCGACGTGCTGGGACCGGCGCTGCTGCTGGGCTTCGGCATGGGCGCCGTCCTCAACGCCACCACCAACGCGGCCACCGCCGGCCTGCCCCGCGAACAGGCGGGTCTCGCCTCCGGCCTGCTCAACACCACCCGGCAACTGGGCAGCGCGCTCGGCCTGGTTTCGCTGGCGGCCCTCGCGTCGGCACGCACCGACGCCGAGCTGGCCGTGCTCGGCGGCACCGGCGACCTGGTCATGAAGCAGGCACTGGCCTCCGGCTACGGCCTGGCCCTGGCCGGCGCCGCACTGTTCACCGTGGCCGGTCTGCTCGCCGCCCTCGCCGTGCCGGTCAGGACGGATTCCAGAAGCGCTCAAGGCCGAAGCGGCACGCTGGCCGCCTGACGAACGAGGAGGTCCGCGGTGGCAACCAGGCAGCCCGGAGCGACACCGACCGCCGAGCTGCGCGCGTTCTGCTCGCAGCGCCCGCAGTGGTCGCAGGAGACGGACAGCGAAGGCCGACCGGTGGAGACGGCCACCATCGAGGTGCCGCGTGACTACGCGGACCCGGCGGGGGAGCGGCTCACCCTGGCGCT
>NZ_BAAHCA010000282.1:0-1376 GCF_054776295.1 Streptomyces sparsus | reverse complement strand
CCCCCCCCCCCCCCCCCCCCCCCCCCCCCCCCTCCCCCCCCCCCCCCGCCGCGCCACCGACCCCGACCGCCGGCGCGGCATCCTGCTCGCCGTCAACGGCGGACCAGGCGGCGACTGGGGGCTGGGCCGCGACCTGCCGGGCAAGTTCACCGGCCGGCCCGCGCACGGCAACCACGACCTGATCGGCTTCGACCCGCGCGGCATGGGCGCTTCCACCCCGCTGCACGCCGAAGTCACCGTGCCCAAGGCCCCGTTCGACTCCCGTCCGCCGGACGACGCCTTCGGCGCCCTGGCCGAGGACATGCGGCAGCGGGAACTCGGCTGCGAGCGGGGCGGCGGCGACCTCCGCCCGCACATCAGCACCCGCAACACCGCCCGGGACATGGACCTGATCCGGGCCGTGCTCGGCGAGGAGCGCCTCAACTTCGTCGGCTACGCCTACGGCGCCTACGTCGGCGCCGTCTACGGCAGCATGTTCCCCGACCGGCTGGACCGCAGCGTGCTCGACTCCTGCGTCAACCCCGACTGGACGTGGCGCGAGCAGTTCCTCTGGCAGGGCGACGCGGTGCAGCGCAACGTCGACCGCTGGGCGGAGTGGACAGCCGCCCGGCACAGCCGGTTCGGTCTCGGCACCGAGCCCGCGGAGGTGCTGGCCACCGTCGAGGAGGTCGTCGCACTGCTGGAGCAGGACCCGGAGGGCCCCGGGCTGCGCACCCTCCTCGACGGTGCCGTCGGCAACCGGGCCACCGACCGCGCCCAGTGGCAGACGCTCGCCACGCTCGTCGCCGACCTGCGGACGGCCGGCGACGCCCGCGACTTCGCGGCGGCCCGCGGACTGCTCGCCCAGCAGGGCACCTGGCGGCCCACCGACAGCGAGGGCGACCTGCGCATCGGCGTGCTGGAGGCCATCACGCTCGAACACGAGTGGCCGACCGACCTGGAGGTCTACCACCGGGACATGCGCGACTTCCGCGCCCGCTTCCCCTACGGCTACGGCGTGCTGCGCGCCCAGCCGTGGGTCGGCGCGTTCCGCACCTTCCAGCCCCTGGAGCCGCCGGTGACCGTCGAGCGCAAGGGCTACCCGGTGGGCCTCGTCGTCCAGGCCGACGGCGACCCGCTCGACCACTACGCGGGCGGCGTCGCGATGGCCGAGCGCCTGGGCCACCACCTGCTGACCGTCGAGGACTCCGGCGACCACGAGGTGTACGCCCTGGCCGGCAACCCGGACGTCGACGCCGTCGTCGACCGCTACCTCGCCGACGGCGAACTGCCGCCCGGCGACGTCACCGTGCCCGGCACCACGCCCCGCCCGGACGTCCCCGCCGACCCACCCGCCTGACACGTCCCCCACGGCGGCCGGCAACCACGGAGGGGCT
>NZ_BAAHCA010000281.1:0-5420 GCF_054776295.1 Streptomyces sparsus | reverse complement strand
CGGGAGATGCCGGCGACGCCGCCGCCCGGCAGGTCCAGCACCCCGGCGAGCAGGGCGCTGCCCAGGGCCGCCACCGCGAGCACCGCACCGACCAGCGTGGGCGAACTCCAGCCCCAGCCAGCCGAGATGGCGACGCCGCCCAGCCAGGCGCCGCCGGCGTTGGCCAGGTTGAAGGCGGAGTGGTTCGACGCGGAGGCGAGCGTCGGCGCCTCCTGGGCCTTGTTCATCACCAGCACCTGGAGCGGCGTGGTGATCATGAAACCGACCGCGCCGATCAGTACGACGGTGGCCAGCGCGGCCCACTTGAGGTGCACGGTGAAGTGGAAGGCGGTCAGGATGACCGCGAGCGCGGTCAGCGAACCGTAGAGCGTCGGACGCAGCGCCCGGTCGGTCAGCGGGCCGGCCGCGAGCGCGCCCAGCGTCATGCCGATGCCGAACAGGGCCAGCACCCAGGTGACGGAGGTCTCGGCGAATCCGGTGACCTCGGTCATCATCGAGGCGAGGTAGCTGTAGACGGCGAACACCCCGGCGAAGCCGAAGACGGCGGTGAGCAGTCCGAGGGCGACCTGCGGGTGGCGCAGCGCGCGGAGTTCACCGCCGAGCCCGCTGCCGCGCTCCAGGGGGAGGCGGGGCACCAGTGCCCAGAGCGCGGCCATCGCGACCAGCCCGATGAGGGTGACGACGAGGAACGTCGCCCGCCAGCCGAGCTGCTGGCCGAGCGCGGTGCCGGCGGGCACGCCGGCGATGTTGGCGACGGTCAGACCGAGGAACATGGTGGCGACGGCACGGGCCCGGCGCTCCGGGCGGACCAGCCGGGCGGCCACGACGGCGCCGACCCCGAAGAACGCGCCGTGGGGCAGGCCGGCGAGCACCCGCCCGGCGAGCAGGGTGCCGAATCCGGGGGCGAGCGCGGAGGCCAGGTTGCCGACGGTGAACAGCGCCATGAGCGCTATCAGCATGGGCTTTCGCGGCAGCCGCACCCCGACCGCGGTGAGCAGCGGGGCGCCGATGACGACACCGATGGCGTAGGCGGAGACGAGGTGGCCCGAGGTGGGCACGGTGGTGCCGAGGTCGTCGGCGACGTTGGGCAGCAGCCCCATCATCACGAACTCGGTGGTGCCGATGCCGAAGGCTGCGACAGCCAGGGCGAGCAGGGCCAAGGGCATGGGCGGGAGACCTTTCGGGGCAGGGGTGTGCGGCGGCGGGCGCCAGGGAAGTATATGTTCTCTGGCGGAACAAATTCTCCCAGCCGTTCTGTTCCCCCACGCGTCCGGCAGGTTGCGGGACGGCTACATCCGGACGGACGCCGCCACCGGCAGGTGGTCACTGCCGGTGGCCGGCAGGGTCCACGAGGACATCGGTTCCACGCCCTTGACCATGATCTGGTCGATCCGCGCCAACGGGAACGAGGCCGGCCAACTGAAACCGAAGCCGGCCCCCGCCGCTCCCTGGGTGGAACGCATCTGCGCCGTGACCGGGGCGAGCGCCCGGTCGTTCATGGTGCCGTTGAGGTCACCGAGCAGCGCGACCCGGTCGGTGGGATCGCCGGCGATGGCCTCGCCGAGCTGCTCGGCGGCGTCGTCCCGCTGGTGGGCGGTGAACCCGGCCCTGAACTTGACCCGTACCGAGGGCAGATGGGCGACGTAGACAGCCAGGTCGCCGCCGGGCGCGGCCACCGTGGTGCGCAGCGCCCGGATCCAGCCGATCTTGATGTCCACCGGTGCGCTGGCGCTCAGCGGGTACTTGCTCCACACCCCGACGGTGCCCTCCACCGCGTGGTACGGGTACGTCCCGGCGAGCGCGCGCTCGTACACGTCGACCGAACCGCTCGGCAGTTCCTCAAGGGCCATGACGTCCGCGCCGGACTCGGAGAGCTTGCGGGCGGTGCCGGCCGGGTCCGGGTTGTCGGCGTCGACGTTGTGGGCGACCAGCACGAGGTCGCCGCCGCTCTCCTTCTTGTCCGTCAGCAGACCGCCGAACAGGTTGGCCCACACCAGCAGGGGCACCAGCAGCGCGGCCAGCGCGACGACGGACCGGCGCAGCACGGCCAGCAGGAGCAGGCCGACGATCACCAGCCCGGCCCACGGCAGGAAGGTCTCCAGCAGACTGCCGAGATTGCCGATGGTGTTGGGCACCCGCGAGTGCAGGGCCATCACCCCGCCGGTCAGCACCGCGAGCGCCGCCAGCACCCAGCCGCGCCGCAGACTTCCGGGCTCCCGCCAGCCGCGGAACGGACCGCGGAACCGGGAGTCGCTGCCGGGCCGTTGGGACCGTTCCCCGGAGCCTTCTCCCGTCTCCGCCATGTACGCCCGTGCCATGTGCTGTCCTCACTGCGAGTACCACCGGCCGCCGAGCAAGAACCATAGGCGATGGCCGGAAGTGTCCGTACAACGTGCGGGCCCGCTGTGGGCGAACCGCTCACAGACCAGGACGATCACGAAAGCATCACAGTTCCATGCCGACCGGCATGCCGTCCAGATGTGACAGAACGTGCATACTCGGCAGTCCCGAGGGACCGGCCCCGCACTCCCCTTTCCTCCGGCGGTGCGGCGGTGTCACCATGGGAACAGATCCGGGGACGCCGTGAGGGCGCCTCGAGACGACAACAGGAGCCCGTGCCATGACGCATGCACAGGGGGCGGCCGACAGCAGCAAGGCGCTGTACGGCGGAGCCCAGAACCGACGCATCACCGTCCGCGACCTCACCGCCGCCAAGGAACGCGGCGAGAAGTGGCCCATGCTCACCGCCTACGACGCGATGACCGCGTCGGTCTTCGACGAGGCGGGCATTCCCGTGATGCTCGTCGGCGACTCGATGGGCAACTGCCACCTCGGCTACGACACCACCGTGCCGGTCACCATGGACGAGATGGCGATGCTGTCCGCCGCCGTGGTGCGCGGCAGCCGCCGGGCGCTGGTCGTCGCCGACCTGCCGTTCGGCTCCTACCAGGAGGGCCCGACGCAGGCGCTCCGCAACGCCACCCGGCTGGTGAAGGAGTCCGGTGTCGGCGCGGTGAAGCTGGAGGGCGGCGAGCGCTCCCTGCCGCAGACCGAACTGCTGGTGTCCGCCGGCATCCCCGTCATGTCGCACCTCGGCCTGACACCCCAGTCGGTCAACACCATGGGCTACCGGGTGCAGGGGCGCAAGGACGAGGACGCGCACCGGCTGCTGCGGGACGCCAAGGCCGCGCAGGAAGCCGGCGCGTTCGCCGTGGTGCTGGAACTGGTGCCCGCCGCGCTGGCCGCCGAGGTCACCCGCTCGCTCAGCATCCCCACCGTCGGCATCGGCGCCGGTGCGGACTGCGACGCCCAGGTGCTGGTCTGGACGGACATGGCAGGCCTGACCGGGGGACGCATGCCGCGCTTCGTGAAGCAGTACGCGGCGCTGCGGGAGAACCTCGGCGACGCGGCGAAGGCCTTCGCCCAGGACGTCACCGGCGGGTCCTTCCCGCAGCCGGAGCACACCTTCGAGTGAGCCCCGTCTGACCCTCGCCCGCCCGTCCCGACGCCGGGGCGGGCGGGCGCGGAAAGCGGGCGGCGCCGGGACGGCCCCGCGTCGGCCGGTACGGTCGGGCCCCATGGGAACCGAGCGGACGCTTCACCGGATCAGCCCGGTCTTTCTCACGCTGGCCGCCGTCACCGCGGTGGCGGGCTGGGCGGTCTGGCAGGACGTGCCACCGATGACCGGGCTGTGGGTGTTCCTCTTCGTGCTGGCCGGCTGGGTGGTGTCGCTGTGCCTGCACGAGTACGCGCACGCCCGCACCGCGCTGCACAGCGGGGACACCAGCGTCGCCGAGAAGGGCTATCTGACCCTCAACCCGATGCGCTACACCCACGCCCTGCTGAGCGTGGTGCTGCCGGTGCTGTTCGTGGTGATGGGCGGCATCGGGCTGCCCGGCGGCGCGGTGTTCATCGAACGCGGCCGGATCCGCGGGCGGCTGCGGCACAGCCTGATCTCGGCGGCCGGCCCGCTGACCAACGCGGCCCTGGCAGTGGCGCTCACCGCGCCGTTCTGGCTCGGTGCCCTGGACGGGGTGCCCAGCGCGTTCCGGTTCGCGCTGGCGTTCCTGGCGATGCTCCAGGTCACGGCGGCGGTGCTGAACTCACTGCCGGTACCGGGCCTGGACGGCTACGCGGCCGTCGAACCCTGGCTGACGCAGCAGACCCGCGACCGCCTGGCGCCCTTCGCCCCGTACGGGCTGCTGGCGGTGTTCGGCTGCCTGTGGATCCCGGAGGTCAACCAGTTCTTCTGGCAGGGCGTGTACGAGGTGATGGGCGGGCTCTCGGTGCCCGGGGCGGACGTCTACCGGGGGCTGGAGTTCTTCCGGTTCTGGCAGGGCGAGCCGGCCGTCAGCGGTCGCTGACCCCGCCCGCCTGCCGGGCCGCCGCGTCGCGTTCCATCCGGGCCCGCTTCCAGTAGAAGTACGCGATGTTCGAGGCGACGCCCAGCATCAGGATCCACACGACCCCCAGCCAGCTGCCGTTGGCGAAGGACAGCACGGCGGCGGCCAGGGACAGCGCGCAGACGAGCAGGGCGTACAGGGCGAGGCGGGGCATGGGGTGGCTCCAGGTCGGTTCTTCGGCTGGGGCTCCATTGTCCCCCATGCCCCGCGGCCCTCAGATGTCGGTGAGGCGGACCCCGGCGTGCGCCCGGTAGCGGCGGTTGACGGAGATCAGGTTCGCCACCAGGGACTCGACCTGGTGCGCGTTGCGCAGCCGCCCGGCGAAGACCCCGCGCATTCCGGGGATCCGGCCGGCGAGCGCCTGCACGATCTCGCAGTCGGCCCGGACCTCACCCAGCACCATGACGTCCGTCTCGATGGTCTCGACGTCCGGGTCCTGGAGCAGCACGGCCGACAGGTGGTGGAAGGCCGCCGTGACGCGGGACTCGGGCAGCAGGGCGGCGGCCTGCTCGGCGGCGCTGCCCTCCTCCGGCTTGAGGGCGTAGGCGCCCTTCTTGTCGAACCCGAGCGGGTTGACGCAGTCGACGACCAGCTTGCCGGCGAGTTCGGCGCGCAGGCTCGTCAGCGTCGCCGCGTGGCCGTCCCAGGGCACGGCGACGATCACCACGTCACTGCGGCGGGCGCACTCGGTGTTGTCGGCGCCCTCCACTCCGTGCCCGAGTTCCGCGGCGGCGGCCTCGGCCCGTTCGGCGCTCCGGGAGCCGATGACGACGCGCTGGCCGGCTTTGGCCAGCCGGTGGGCGAGTCCGCGCCCCAGGTCGCCGGTGCCGCCGAGCAGGCCGACCACGAGTCCGGAGACGTCCGGCAGGTCCCAGGGGTCCTTCTTGGGTGCTGGTGAAGTCATGGGCCCGATCCTGCCAGGGTGATCGCGCTGCACGGCTACCGGGGAGTAGTGGCGCGTCTCACGGCCTTGCCAGCCCCGACGTCCGCTCTCCGTGGCCTCGGGGGTGCGTCCCG
>NZ_BAAHCA010000280.1:0-5424 GCF_054776295.1 Streptomyces sparsus | reverse complement strand
CGGGCCGCGCTGCCCGGCGTGTCCGAGGGCCGGGCCCGGCACCTGCTGGCCGGCGCGGTGGTCGCCGAGGGCGCGATGGACCTGTTCCGCGTCGCCTCGGTGGACGTCTGCCCGTGGGCGCTGCGGGAGGGCGTCATCCTGCGGCGGCTGGACCGCCTTCGGACCGCGTAGCGGTTCGCCGTAGGCTGGGCCCGTGGCTCCTGACGTACATGACGCGGCGCGCGTCCCGGCTGCGAAAGTCGCCCTGTCCACGGCGTCGGTGTACCCGGAGTCCACCGCGACGGCTTTTGAGATCGCCGGGCGGCTGGGCTACGACGGGGTCGAGGTCATGGTGTGGACCGACCCGGTCAGCCAGGACGTCGACGCCCTGCGCCGGCTCTCCGACCAGCACGGGGTGCCCGTACTGGCCGTGCACGCGCCCTGCCTGCTCATCACCCAGCGGGTCTGGTCGACCGACCCGTGGACGAAGCTCCAGCGCGCCCGCAGCGCCGCCGAGCGGCTCGGCGCGTCGACGGTGGTGGTGCACCCGCCGTTCCGCTGGCAGCGCTCCTACGCGCGGGACTTCGTGCGGGGCGTCTGGCGCATGGCGGGTGAGACCGACGTGCGGTTCGCGGTGGAGAACATGTACCCGTGGCGGTACCGGGACCGCGAGATGCTGGCGTACGCCCCCGGCTGGGACCCCACGGAGGAGGACTACCGGCACTTCACGCTGGACCTGTCCCACACCGCCACCTCACGCACCGACACCCGGGCGATGCTGGACCGGATGGGCGACCGGCTGGGCCACCTGCACCTCGCCGACGGCAACGGTTCGGCGAAGGACGAGCACCTGGTGCCCGGCCGCGGCAAGCAGCCCTGCGCGGAGGTGCTGCGGCACCTCGCGACGACGGGCTTCACCGGCCACGTCGTCGTCGAGGTGAACACCCGCCGGGCGATGTCGTCCGCCGAGCGGGAGGCCGACCTCGCGGAGGCGCTGGCCTTCACCCGGCTGCACCTGGCCACCGAACCGCGCACGGCCGGCCCGTGAGCGAGCACGCCGGCGGAGCGGCGGTGGGTTCACACCCGTAGGGGACCGGAGCGGCCCTCGACGCGGCGTCCGCAGTCCGGTCGAGCGTCTCAACATACGACAAACCTGTCCGGATCATGGATGAGGCGGCGTACGCTCTCCCTGTCCGTACCGGCGTGCATCCAGGGAGTGGAGCATCATGCCCGAGCTGAGGTCCCGTACCGTCACCCACGGCCGCAACATGGCGGGTGCCCGAGCCCTCCTCCGCGCCGCGGGCGTAGCGCGAGAGGACTTCGGCAAGCCGATCATCGCGGTGGCCAACAGCTTCACCGAGTTCGTCCCCGGTCACACCCACCTCCAGCCGGTGGGCCGGATCGTCTCCGAGGCGATCCACGCCGCCGGCGGGGTGCCGCGCGAGTTCAACACCATCGCAGTGGACGACGGCATCGCCATGGGCCACGGCGGCATGCTCTACTCGCTGCCCTCCCGCGACCTCATCGCGGACTCCGTGGAGTACATGACGGAGGCCCACTGCGCCGACGCCCTGATCTGCATCTCCAACTGCGACAAGATCACCCCGGGCATGCTGATGGCCGCGCTGCGCCTCAACATCCCGACGGTCTTCGTCTCCGGCGGTCCGATGGAGTCCGGCACCGCCACGCTGGTCGACGGCACGGTGCGCAAGCTGGACCTCATCTCCGCGATCGCCGACTCCGCGAACGAGTCCGTCTCCGACCAGGACATGGCCCTCATCGAGGAGAACGCCTGCCCGACCTGCGGCTCCTGCTCGGGCATGTTCACCGCCAACTCGATGAACTGCCTCACCGAGGCCATCGGCCTCTCGCTGCCCGGCAACGGCTCGGTGCTGGCCACCCACACCGCCCGCAAGGAGCTGTACCAGAACGCCGGCCGGACCGTCGTCGACATCACCAAGCGCTGGTACGAGCAGGACGACGCCACGGTGCTGCCGCGCAACGTCGCCTCCCGGGCCGCGTTCGAGAACGCCGTCGCCCTGGACATCGCGATGGGCGGCTCCACCAACACCATCCTGCACCTGCTCGCCGCCGCGCAGGAGGCCGAGCTGGACTTCCGGATGAAGGACATCGACGCGCTGTCCCGGCGGCTGCCCTGCCTGTCGAAGGTCGCGCCGAACGGCTCCTACTACATGGAGGACGTGCACCGGGCCGGCGGCATCCCCGCCATCCTGGGTGAGCTGTACCGGGCCGGGATGCTCAACGAGGACGTGCACACCGTGCACAGCTCCTCCCTCGCCGACTGGCTCAAGCAGTGGGACATCCGCGGTGGCTCCCCGTCACCGGAGGCCGTCGAGATGTTCCACGCCGCACCGGGCTGTGTGCGGTCGGCGACGGCGTTCTCCCAGTCCGAGCGCTGGGACACGCTGGACACCGACGCCGCCGGCGGCTGCATCCGCGACGTCGAGCACGCCTACAGCACCGAGGGCGGCCTCTCCGTCCTCTACGGCAACCTCGCCGAGGACGGCTGCGTGGTGAAGACGGCCGGCGTCGACGAGTCCATCTGGACGTTCGAGGGCCCGGCCGTGGTCTGCGAGTCGCAGGAGGAGGCCGTCGAGGCCATCCTCACCAAGCGCGTCAAGGAGGGCGACGTGGTGGTCATCCGCTACGAGGGCCCCAAGGGCGGCCCCGGCATGCAGGAGATGCTCTACCCGACGTCGTTCCTCAAGGGCCGCGGCATGGGCGCCAAGTGCGCGCTGCTCACCGACGGCCGGTTCTCCGGCGGCACCTCCGGGCTGTCCATCGGGCACGCCTCCCCGGAGGCCGCGGCCGGCGGCACCATCGCACTGGTCGAGGACGGCGACCTGATCGCGATCAGCATCCCGGAGCGCAGCATCGAGCTGAAGGTCGGCGAGGAGGAGCTGGCCGCCCGCCGGGAGGCGCTCGGCGGCCGGTACGCGCCGAAGGCGCGCGAGCGCAAGGTGTCGCAGGCGCTGCGGGCGTACGCCGCGATGGCCACCTCGGCCGACAAGGGCGCGGTGCGCGACGTCAGCAAGCTCTACTGAGCGGCCGGCCTCCAGCCACACAGCGGACGCCCGCCTCCCCCGCGTAGTCGGGAGCGAGGCGGGCGTCCGCGTGTGCGTGCGGAAGCGGCGGTCCTACTTGAAGAAGGCGATGCCGTCGTCGGGCAGGTCGCCGAGGTCCTTCGCCCACTCGCTCGGGTCGACGACCTTCTTCAGGTGCGCCGACATGTAGGGGCGCAGCGGCACCTGCGGGGTGGCCTTCTCGCCCACCCACATCAGGTCGCCCTTGACGTAGCCGTACAGCCGCTTGCCGCCGCTGTACTCCTCGGCCGCCGCGAGCCGGGCCACCGCGTCGGTGGCCAGGTCGATCTGCGGCTTGCTGTCGGCCAGCTGGCCGTACCAGATCTCGACGACGCCCTGGTCGCGGACCATCACGACCTCGACCTTGCGCTCGCCGTCGATCCGCCAGTAACCGGACTCCGACTCCAGCGGGGCGACCTTGTTGCCCTCACCGTCGAGCTGCCAGCTCCGGGAGGTGTACTCCAGGAAGGCGCGGCCGTCATGGCTGAAGGTGACCTCCTGGCCGAAGTTGCACTTCTCCGCGCCGGGGAAGTCCGCGACTCCGGCGCCGGCCCAGTCGCCGAGCAGGAAGGCCAGCGGCACGAGGTCGGGGTGCAGGTCGGACGGGATCTCGATCATGGAAGGCTCAGGCGATCTGTAGCAGGGGCGGCCGGCGGGACGGGGGAGTGACCTCGGGTCAGCGCTGACCCTGGAAGAGCTTCTTCACGGTCAGCCCGGCGAACGCGGCAGTGCCCACGCAGACCAGGATCATCAGGGTGATGAAGAATGCCTCAAGCACGAGTCGCTCCTTGAGCGGGTTTCTGGGTACGTACGGACCGGCCCCGAGTCTAGTCGGCCCGGCGGCGCCCAGCGCTGCGAGGTCCACCACCCCACGCCGCGGCGACAACCGGATGCCGCAGCGACTGGCCGGTGTGCGGGTGCCGGCGGGCGGCAGCCGGAGCCGTCCCGCGCACATCACGATCGGGTAGCGCCTTCGGTCGCATTACTGTGGGGCGCATGGCAGCTGACTCGAAGAAGCTCGTGATCAAGGTGACGGCGGGGGCGGACGCCCCGGAGCGGTGCTCGCAGGCGTTCACGGTGGCCGCGGTCGCCGCGGCGAGCGGGGTGGAGGTGTCGCTGTGGCTCACCGGTGAGTCCGCCTGGTTCGCGCTGCCGGGCCGGGCAGCCGAGTTCGAGCTGCCGCACTCCGCGCCGCTGGAGGAGCTGGTCGCCGGTGTGCTGGCGGGCGGCCGGATCACGGTGTGCACCCAGTGCGCGGCGCGCCGGGACATCGAGGAGAAGGACCTGCTGGAGGGGGTGCGCATCGCGGGCGCCCAGGTCTTCGTGAGCGAGACGATGGCGGACGGCGCGCAGGCCCTCGTCTACTGAGCGGCAGCCGAGGCGCGGAGCGTGCCGCCGGGACGAGCAGCCCGCCGCCGGGGTGCGGACCGCCGCAGCGGGTGGGCGGATGGGCCGGACGGGGGCCGCGGGCGCGGCAGACGGGTGAGAGGGAGTCCCCGGCGGAGTGAGTGACAGCTGCGGTGGTACGGGCAGCTCATCACACACCTCGGACGGGGAGACCCATGAACCATTCGCACGCGTTGCTGGCCATCGACTTCCAGGAGGGTCTCTCGGAGGCGTGGACGTCGGTCGCGACGTTCGTTCCGAGGTTCATCTCGTTCCTGATCATCCTGTTCATCGGCTGGCTCATCGCCAAGGCGCTGGCCAAGGCCGTCGGGGTGATCCTGCGCAAGGTCGGCTTCGAGCGGGTCATCGACCGCAGCGGTCTCGACCGCTTCCTGGAGAACTCGTCGCTCAACGCGATCGACGTCATCGCCAAGCTCGTGTACTACGCGGTCCTGCTGATCGCGCTCCAGGTGTCGTTCTCGGTCTTCGGCCCCAACCCCATCAGCGACCTGCTGCGCGGGGTGGTGGCGTGGATTCCGCGGGCCGTCGTCGCGATCATCATCATCGTGCTCGTCGCGGCCATCGCGAACGCCGTGAAGAGTGTGATCAGCGACACTCTCGGCGGGTTGTCCTACGGCAGGCTGCTGGCCAACATCGCGGCCGTCTTCATCATCGGCCTCGGTGTCATCGCCGCTCTGAACCAGATCGGCGTCGCGGTCACCGTGACCACGCCGGTGCTCATCACCGTGCTCGCCACCATCGGCGGCATCCTGGTGGTCGGAGTCGGCGGCGGTCTGATCAAGCCGATGCAGCAGCGCTGCGAACGGTGGCTGGCGAACGCCGAGCAGGAGACCGGCCGGGTGCGGGAGCACGTCTCCGGCCGCAAGGCCGGCTCGTCGTCCGGCGGCACGCCCTCCGGCGGCAACTCGCCGGGCGGCGGCACCGCGCCGGGCGG
>NZ_BAAHCA010000279.1:0-5428 GCF_054776295.1 Streptomyces sparsus | reverse complement strand
CGCCGCCCTCACCCGCGCCCGGCTCCGTACCGCCCCCACTCCCGGCCGGCTCGGCACCGCCCGCGATGGCGTCAGCCGCTCCCGCGCCGCCTCCGGCCGACCCCGTGCTCACCGGCGCCGCCGACTCGTTGGCCAGGGAGGTCCGGCGGCGCTGGCGGCGCGAGGAGGAGCAGCGTCGGGTCCACGATCCCTTCCCGCTCCCGGTGCGCTGGCAGCCGGCGCCCGCCTCCCTGACGGACCACCCGGAGAACATCCAGCGGGTGGAACCGGGCGCCACCGCCGTGGGCGTGGACCTGAGCGGTGACGTCCGCAGTGTGGCGGAGACCTACCGGCGCATCGGGTCCGGGCGGTTGGTGATACTCGGCCGGGCGGGCTCGGGGAAGTCGGTGCTCGCCGTCCGCTTCGCCCTCGACCTCCTCGCGGCCCGGGCGCCGGTCGATCCGGTGCCGGTGATCGTCAGCCTCGGCTCGTGGGACCCGGCCACCACCACCGTGCGGGACCTGCTGGTGGGCCGCCTGCTACGGGACCACCCCCACCTCGCCCGCCGGGTCGCCGGCGGAACGACGCAGGCCGCCGCACTGGTCGACGCCGACCTGATCCTGCCGGTCCTTGACGGGTTCGACGAGATCGCGCGGGGTCTGCGCGGCGCGGCGCTGGAGGCGCTGAACGACACCTCCCTGCCGCTGGTCCTGACCAGCCGCCGGAACGAGTACGCCCAGGTGGTCACCGCCACCCGGGCGCCCCTGGTGTGGGCCGCGGGCATCGAACTGGCCGACCTCACCGTCGAGGATCTCGCGGCCTACCTGCCCCGCACCGCACGACCCGTCGCCCACGACACCCCCCGCGCCACGGGCGTGTGGGACGAGGCGCTGGACGCGTTGCGGGCCAGTGGCGCCGCCCCCGGGGCCGCCCGGCTCGCCGACGTGCTGCGCACCCCGCTGATGGTGATCCTGGCCCGGACGATGTACAGCGAGGCGCCCGACCGCAGCCCCGCCGAACTGCTCGACACCACACGCTTCCCCACCCCGAGCGACCTTGAGGAACATCTGCTGGCGGGCTTCGTACCGACGGTCTACCGGCCGCGTGCGCCCGAGCGGTCCGAGAACGGTCGGCGGCAGCGGGACTGGGATCCCGGGCGTGCCCAGCGCTGGCTGGGCTACCTCGCCCACAGCCTCGACCAGGGGGGCGGCGGCCGGCAGGACCTCGCCTGGTGGCGACTCAGTCGCGGGCTGCCGACCGCGACCCGCGTCCTGCACGTCACCCTGACCTCCGCCCTGTGCATGGCCACGGCCACCTGGCTGGTGGGGCTGGTCGCCCAACTCTGGGACTCCGTCGAGTGGTTCGGCCCGGAAGTCGTCCTGGCGCAGGGGACACTGGTCGGGTTGATCGCCGGGGTGTCCTTCGGACTCGTCTACGCCGTGATGGCCGCCCTGGACCGGGTCGCCTTCCAGCCGTCCCGGGTACGGCTCAGACTGCCGGCCGCGGATCGCCGGATCGCACGCCGGCCGCTGCGCGCGTTCACCGCCCGCTTCGGGTTCATGCTCCTGGGTGGGGCGGTGCTGGGCGTCGGATACGCCTGGGCGCACGCTCTGCTCCGCTACCGCTACCTCGGGGCCTCGCTCTCCGGCCCGGGCGTGCTGATCAACATGCTGGTCTTCGCGCTGATCTTCGGCCTGTCGGCCGGGCTGGTCTTCGGGCTGCTCGCGGCCTTCGAAGCGCCGATGGACGTCACCGCGGCGGCCACGCCCGTCCGGCTGCTGTCCGCCAACCGCGCGACCGCCGGACACCAGCTCCTGGTACTCATGCCGGCGGTCACCCTCGGCGTCGGCCTCTGCGGCTTCCTTGTCGTCGGCCTGTTCCAGGACCTCCTCGGGCCGCTGGTGTGGCGGCTGGCGGACGCGGCCCTGCTCGGCGCGGTCGGCGGACTGGGCGGCGCGTCGTCCTACGTGCTGGTCTTCACCGCCTGGGGGCAGTGGCTCACACTGTCCCGCGTCTGGCTGCCGCTGACGGGCCGGCTGCCCTGGAACACCGTCGCCTTCCTGGAGGACGCCTACCGCCGAGGCGTGCTGCGCCAGACCGGCGCCGTCTACCAGTTCCGCCACATCCGGCTGCAACGCCACCTCGCCCAGTCCTACCGGCCGTCACCTCAGCCGGTGGACCAGGCGGCGACGAGCGGTTCGAGGCGGACGCGGACGTGAGGGTCGGTCTCGGCCCGGCAGGCCCGGCACGCCCGGCACGCCCCGCACGACGGCCGTGCCGGGCGTGATCCGACGTTCAGTTCGTCGCGGGGGACAGGAGGACGTCCACGAGGCGGTCCGCCGCGTCGGGGCGGCCGTGGGCGCGGGCCCGCTCCGCCAGCGCCTCCCGCCGGGTGGGGTCGGTGAGGAGCGGTGCCAGTGCTTCCTGGAGGCGGCCGGGTGTCATGTCGTCGACGAGGGCGACGGCGGCGCCCGCCTCCTCCAGGTGCCGGGTGTTGTGCGCCTGCTCGTTTCCGGCCGACGTGGCGCGCGGGATGAACACGGCCGGGCGACCGAGGGCCGGCAGCTCGGCCAGCGTCCCGGCGCCGCTGCGCGAGACGACGACGTCGGCGAGCGCCAGCACGTCGGGGAGTTCGGGGCCGACGAAGCCCGTGAGGTGGTAGCGCCCTGCCAGTGTCGGCGGCAGGGCCGCCGCGTGCCGGCGCAGCTCCTCGATGTTGTCGGGGCCGCACTGGTGGACCACGTTGGCCCGCTCCAGCAGCCAGGGCAGCGAGTCGCGGACCACTCCGTTGACCTGCTGGGAGCCCTGGGCGCCGCCGGTCACGTACACGGTCGGCAGGCGTCGGTCGAAGCCGGTCAGGCCCAGTGCGTCGGCGGCCTTGTCCGGGCGGTCTGCCAGGACCTCCGGCCGGATCGGATTGCCCGTGACGACCGCCGCGCCGCGGACCGCTTCGGACAGCAGGGGCAGCGTCGATTCGGACGAGACCGCGATCCGCGTCGCGGAACTCGCCAACTTGCGCTTGGCCAGGCCCAGTCGCACGGTCTGCTCGTGGAGCACCAGCGGGCGGCGGCACAGCCGTGCCGCCAGGCCGGCGGGGACGGCCACGTAGCCGCCGGTGGCGAGCACGACGTCCGGCTGGAAGTCCGGGACGAGCTTGTGCGCCTGCCCGACGCCGAGCGGGACGCGCGCCATGTCCCGGACGTTCGACGGGCTCACCAGCTTCAGCGGGTTGGCGGACCGGCGGATCTTGATAGTCCGTCGATGGCCTGTCCGGGGCGTCAGCTCGATGAGGGGCGCGGAACGGCTTGGTCGGGATCTCCCGCCCGAGTTCGCCGTACTCGCCGGTGCCGGAACGGTCGAGGACCTTCCGGGCCGCTGCTTGTCCTGTGCTGCCGCGTTGTAGAGCTCGCGGGCTTCCTCGTAAGTCTCTGCGGCCTCCATGGCTTCCTCAGTGGTCGGGGGCTCTTCGACGTGGGGGCCGGAAGGCGATCCGCTCTTGGTGGGCGCGGCCGGCGGTGGCCAGGACAGCGTCCGCGGTGGTGGCAACGGCGCGGAGCAGGGTGCCGATTGCCCACAGTTCACTCACCCAGTCCACTCACCATCCCACAGTCCACTCACCATCCCACTTTGCCTTGCGTAGCCGTCCTGACCCACTCCGTATCGAGTGACTGCCCCCTCAGCGGGAAACGATCTCCGGTCGGCTGGGAAGCGATCTTCAACCGCTTGTGGCCCGCCTGGTCAGGCACACTCCCACGACGGGGCCACCGGGTCAGTCGGGTCCACTGCCCGGTTCCTGTCCGCGGACCCACTGCCCGCGGTGAGTGCTTCGACGGCTGCTGAGGTGTCGCGACTCACCGCCCGGTGGCCGCACCTGGCCGTCGAGATCCTCGACCGGCGTCGCGGTGCCGAGCCGGTGTCATGGGGGCGGTGACCTGCGAGGGGCGGCGTCCTGGGCGGGCCAGAGTGGTGGGGGAGGTGAAATGCGGGTGGCGGCTCGGTGGACGGCGGGGCACATTATCAACACCGCTCCATACCATGCCCGTTCGGGCTTCGTGGCCGCTGCGGTGGCGGGCGGCGACGGTGGGCTCCGGCAACGTCCCAGCGCCCGAGCGCTGTTCATCCGGCTGCGGCAGGCCCGGGCCCGTACGGGCCCGGCTGGAGCCCGTTGTCGAACCGAGTGCCGGGCAGGTTGAGAGATGATCGCAGCCGGAGCACAGTGATCGAGAATTCACTTATAGTGGCTCCGAATTGAGCGGAAGCGGGCCGAGTGGAGCCGACTTCCGCAACCATCCGTCCACGAGGACAACGATTGATGACAGCGCACACCCTGCCCGCGCGTCGGCGGTCGGAGCGCCCTCCGCTCAAGCCGGCCCTGCTCGCCCTGCTGATCTCGGCCGTGGTGACCGGCGCCGGGTGTGCCGTGGCGGTCCTGCTGGCGCCGGAGTCGATCAGGACGCCGCTCGCGTACGGCGCGGGAGCGGCGGCCGTGCTGCTGTGCGCCGCGGCGGTGACCGTCACCCGGCAGTCGCAGCGCGCGCAGCTGCTGCGTGAGGACATCGCGGACCTTGAGCACGAGTCCGCCCGGCTCGCCGAACGCACCGTCCCGGCGCTGGTGGAGCGGCTGCGCGACGGGTCGTCGGCGGAGACGGCACTCGCCGACGTGCCCCCGCCGCCGCTGGAGGCGCACCGGCAGGTGCTCCGCACCGTCGCCGACGAGTTCGGGCGCAGCGAGGGCGGCCGGGCGGCGGCCATGGCGGCCTGCGCCAGCGCCGCCGGACGCATGCAGGCGCTGGCCACCGGCATGCTCGCCGACCTGCGGGAGATGGAGCACCGGCACTCCGACGAGACGGTGCTCGGTGACCTGCTGCACCTGGACCACCGCACCGCGCAGGCCGGACGTCTGGCGGACAGCATCGCGGTTCTCACCGGGGCCCGGTCCGGGCGGCGTTGGGCGAAGCCCATCGTCATGGAGAGCATCATGCGCGGGGCCATGGGCCGGATCGCCGGCTACCAGCGGGTCCGGCTGCACTCGACGACGGGTGTGGCGGTCGCTGGACACGCCGCCGAGGGCGTCATGCACGCGCTGGCCGAACTGCTCGACAACGCGGCCAACTTCTCGCCGCCCACCGCCGAGGTCCACGTCTACGTGGAGGAGGTGCCGGCCGGCGTCATCATCACCATCGAGGACAGCGGCCTGGTGATGAGCGATTTCGCGCTGCGCCGCGCCGAACGGGCCGTCTCCGGTGAACCCCTGGACCTGACGTCGTTGTCCGGGACCCGTCTGGGTCTGGCCGTGGTGGGGTGCCTGGCCCGTAAGCACGGGCTGACCGTGTCGTTCCGCCCGTCCGCCCGGGGCGGCACCGGCGCGCTGGTGCGCATCCCCCAGGAGCTGATCACCCGCCCGCGGACCGGGGAGGCCCTGCCCGGCCGGCAGCGCACGCCGGCCCCC
>NZ_BAAHCA010000278.1:0-5444 GCF_054776295.1 Streptomyces sparsus | reverse complement strand
TGGACGCGGGGGTGGGGCGCCCCTGGGGGCGGCGTGGCTCCGGTGCGGGTGGGCGGTGCGTCAACGCGGTGCGGGCCGACGGTGCGGTGTGGACGGGCGGGCGGGCGCGGCGGAGGTGTCCGGAAGGCGCTCCCGCCGCACTCTCGTGCGTCAGCTCGTTTTCCGGGCGATTTCCCCTATCAGGGCCAGGGAGCCACCTCCGAGGGTTTTTCTTTCGAGTCGTCTCAGGCGGTTCTCGCGCCCGGCCGCGATACTTACGGATCTGTTGCCATGGCAATGGCGCAGAATCCTTTTTCCCATACGGAATACCGACCTGTTCGTCGACGTGTGCCCCTTTTCGGCCCGATGTGACGAGTGGCCGAATAGTGCGCGGGAGCGCCCGGGGGTCCCGCACCGACTCGAACAGGCTGACCGAAGCCTGTTCCAGCCACTCAAGCGGATCAGGTCTCCACAGCTCCCGAGACGCCCGTACCGCACTCACATGAGATGGCTGGTTATGGCCCCTCCGTGCAACATGACGGCCCGTGCGACACCCCCACCAGGCACGGAACCGACCACACAGCGTCACCCGAACGACTGACCCGACCTGGACGGATCCGGACGATAGGACGTCCACCATCCGGGTACACGGCCGAGTGCAGCATCCGGGCGCCCCCGGCAAGGGCGCCCCCACTGACGGCGCGCGTCCGGTTGCGCCTCGGTGGCGCAACCGTCGACGACGACACGCGGCAGCGTATCGGCACAAGTCGTACGCTGGGGTGCGAAAGGGACAGCCACTGCCAACCGACGATGCGAAAAGGGAAAGTGGTCAACGGATGTACGCCGTGAAGAGCACACTGCCGGAGCAGGACCTCAAGGTCGTGGGCGAGGCGCTGCAGGGCGCCTTGGTCGATCTCGTCGACCTGTCGCTGGCAGCCAAGCAGATCCACTGGACGGTGATCGGACCCCGCTTCCGGAGCGTCCACCTCCAGCTCGACGATGTCGTGGACACGGCCCGTCAGTACTCCGACGTGGTCGCGGAGCGCGCCTCCGCACTCGGACTCCCCCCGGACGGCCGCGCCGCCACCGTCGGCCGCGACAGCAGCATGGCGAAGGTGCCGGAGGGCTGGCAGCAGGACGCCGACGCGGTCAACACGATGGTGGAAGCCCTCGGAGCGGTGGTCTCCAAGATGCGGGCGCGCATGACGGCCGCCGGCAAGGTGGACCCGGTGACCGAGGACATCCTCATCACCATCACCGGCGACCTCGAGAAGCACCACTGGATGTTCCAGGCCGAGAACGGCAAGGCCGAGAACGGCAAGTGAGCCCGGAGCCGCGCAGCCTGCCGCACCGGCCCCGATGACCTGGTGTTCAGCACGCCACGAGACGTGACGGCGTGGTACGACGGGAGTTGAGGAACAACAGAGGCCGCGAATTCCGGTGCCGGCACCGGAATGTTCGCGGCACACGATGACCCCCGGCCAGACACCTGACCGGGGGTCTCCTCGTGGACGGCCGGAGGGGGTGGCGTCCCACCGTGCAGTCGCACCGCGCCCGGGGCCGAGCGCTGCCACCACTCACCGCCGAGGGAATCGCCCGAGCATCGCCCCCGGGAGCCCCTCCGAACCCTGGCCTCCCCATGGGGCCGCGCCGGCGTCACGGGACCTTGTCGGCTTCCATGGAAGGGCCGTCGGCTCAGTGGGTCGCTCACCCTGAGCGCCGATACCTCAGATCTGACACATGATGGGGTCGTCGTCGCCGCCGTCGCAGTACTCGACCTTCTTCACCTTCACCGTGTCGATGTCCGCCAACTCGCCGTTCTCCACGGTCTCGTCGTAGAAGTCGATCTCTGCGTTCTTGGTCTTGCCGGGACCCAGGCGTTCGACGCTGGAGCCGGTGCCGCCGAGGAAGTCACCGTCCTGGTCGTAGGCCTCGAACTCGATCCAGTAGTTCGCGGCTTCCTTCCCGCTGTTGGTCACGGTGAAGGTGACCCGGTACGTGTTGATGTCGTACTCGGACTCGGCCCCCTGCTCGGTGATCTTCACGTCCTTGTCGTGGACGGTTCCGGGCGCCTCGCTCTGCTCGGCGCCCGCATCGGCCTCGCTCGCATCCTCGTCGGTGCACAGATGGTCGGCGAACGCCTTGTTCAGCTTCGCCTGGTCGGCCGCCGACATCTTGCCGTCCTCGTCGACGGCTTGGGCACGCTCGCTCTCGCCGGTTGCGCAGAACAGACGGAGGGCCTTGGCGCCTTGCGCCACCTCACCCGCGGTGGATTCGCGGAGTTCGTTCTTCTTGGGTGAGATGTCGTAGACGACGTCCATGAAGCGCGTCTCGGCAGGGGTGAGGTTGTCGGCGTTGTAACCGCGGGACTTGTCGTTGACGGCGTCTCCGCAGGCGGTGAGGGTGAGGCAGGCGGCGGCGAGTACCGCGGTGACGATGGGTGTGCGCATGGTGCCCCTCGGGTTGTGGTGAGGGGTGGACCGTACCGGCGCGGGGACGGCCGGCGATGGGCTGTGACGGGGTCGTTACGCACGGCCAGCAGGCAGTCCCGCAACCGGGCAGTGGTGAGGGCGCAGCGCGGGGCCTTTCTCGTTCCACAAGGGGGCGAGGCCGGCACGGACAGGCGGTACGTCGCGCACCGGTTCCGGTATCAGCACCAACGGCTTCCGCGGCTCACGGCTCCCGCCTGCCCTCCGACCGTGCCCACCCCTGCGCTCCCGGCTGAGAGCGTCTGCCGCAGCTGCTCGGCGGTCACCGTCACGGCAAGCGCCTGGACCAGTTCCGGGGTGGCGATCCAGCGGTGGCCGAGCGCGTCGCGATGCGCGGCCTCGTGCCCGGCGGGCTCCGCACACGGCAACCGCGACGCCACCAGCGGCGGTGTCTGCAACTCCACCGGACGTACCGCCCCGCAGACCGGCCGGGGTGGGGGCGGTACCAGGACGTACGGACGGACCATCACCACCGCGTCCCCGTCGATCGGCTCCGAACGCGGTGGCCGGCGGCGTGCCGGGCCGTTCACCGCCGCACCCCTGCCATGACCGCTCGGTACGGGCGGGTGATGTGCTCCCGGTAGCTGTGATGCGACGGGTTGCGCCCGGCATGCGGGAGCACCCACCGCTGCCCCTCCCCCGCGTCCACTCGCGGCTCCGACCGGGCAGCGCACACCGCGCACTCCATCGCGTAGGTGATCGCCTCCGCATCCGGCTCCCGATCAGGGCCGACCGTCCACCACTCGGGGCGGATGATGCCGCGCGTCACGTGGCCGCCTCCGCGGCCTGGTCGAGCACGTGCTCCACGTCGCGGCAGGGCACGCAGCCGGGGCAGAACCAGCGCTGTCCGGAGGCCGGTTGTCCGTCCTGAGTGAGGTGCCCGCAGCGCGCACACCCGCGCAGTGCCCTGACAGGTCGCGGGGCGGGTGAAGGACTGGCCATCGTGAGACTCCCGGGTCGGTGATCAACTCGTCACCGACCGTAGGACGGCCTCCGGCCAGAAAGGTCACAGGATGTAACCCACCGGCAAGGTCACGTCAGCACCCCGCACCTTCCCGCCAACGCGGCCGCCCGCTGCCGCATCCCCGAGGCTCGCGACTCCGCCAGTTCCAGCAGTATCCGGCGCGCGTACCCGTTCCAGCGGACCGTCTCGGGCGCCGACGCGTGAGCACGTTCCAGCGTCGCCAACGCCGTCTCCGACTGCCCTGCCAGCTGATGCGCCCGCGCCTCCCCGATGCGGTGCCGTGCACGCCGGGGACGAGACGGAATGGTGTGGGCGTCCGCCTGCGCCGCCTGCTTCACCGACTCCCGGCCGGCCCGCAACTCCACCGCCAGGGTCACTCCGTGCGCACCCATCACCGGCACGCTGTAGCTCGTGATCGGGTGGAAGTAGCCCGGGGGCAAGGTGCCCGCCGCACGACGAGCCCGATCCCACCAAGCCCACGCCGTACCCGCCTCTCCTCGCCGCGCCGCCGTGTAGCCTGCCGCGGCCTCCAGGGTCCCGGCGATCGCCCGCAGCGCGACAGAGCCGTCCTCACGCAACGGCTCCAGGTAGGCCAGGGCATCGGCGGTGGTCTGCTCTGCCTGGTCGTAGTGACCCGAGTCGCGGTGCGCCTCCGCCTGGAGCCAAGCAGCGACGCCGATCGTATGAGGATCCTCCGCCTCGTGCGCTGCGACCATGGCCCGCTCGGCCACCCGCCACAGCAGTGCGCTGTCCGGCTGGTAGGCGAGGAAGAACTGGGCGAGGGAGTACACCTCGCTCAGCACTGCCTGGGCCGCGCGCCGGTCGACGGCTCGATCCGACTGCCGCGCCGCGAGCTGGGCGTCGCGAACCAGATCGGGCAGCAGGGCCCCGACCACCTCACGGTGCACGGGGGACGAGTGGCGCGCTGCCCACGCGGCGCCCAGTCGTGCACGCAGGTGCGCAGCCGGAGGCGCTTGGCGGGAGGTGGTCGGCGGCAACGCGTTGATCGCGTCGCGGACCTGCGGCAGCCGTTCATGACCAGGACCGATGAACATCTCGGTGCGCAACTCGTGCACTCCCGCCTCGGCCCCGGTGAGTTCGGTGAGGTTCCGCACCCGCAGCGCCTCGGCGAGCTGGAGTACGACCTGCCATCCGGGCTCCCGCAACCGCCCGCCCTCGACGGCCTTGACCCAGGACGTCGACTTGCCGACAAGGCCCGCGAGCACAGCCTGCGACATGCCTCGCCGGAGTCGCAGAATCTGCAGGCGTTGACCGAACCGGACGGTCTCAAGAGCTGTGCTGTCCGTACGCTCGGGCATACTCGTCCCTCCGTCATGACGTCGCACTCGTGACGGTACCCCTGGCTGCACGCCGCGGAACGGCTTGAGGCAACCGGTGGCCGGGGGAAGCATCCGGCAGTTTCACGTGCCGTGCTCCCATCTCCACAACGCGCGGTGCGCTTTCGTCGCATGCGGCGCTGGTTCCGCTTCCGCAGGCGGAGTCGACCGGGCTCGGCAGCGCACACGCACTCCGCGCATGGCAGATCCCGCGCCAGCATCCGATCGCGATCGCCACAGGCCTGATGCGGGACCTCGACGGAGTGCGCGTCGCGCTGCTGGGCGGCTGGAATCTGTACGTGCTTCTCTCCCCGATCACAGCGCCCAGCACTCAGATGGAAGGCTTCCTCAAGGGGGTTGGGGGCTGTCCCGGAGAGCCGGTGAGGTGGCAGTGGACCTTCCTCACGAGTCCGGGTCACCTCCCCGAGGCGGGTGTGGCGCGGACAGACCCTGACGACGACCAGCGCATGCCGGTGGGCGGCCTGGATCAAGAACACGGTGGCGCTCGGCATACCAGGAGAGCGGCACACCCTGGAGCGCCCGTGGCGCTGGCCTGCTCCACGGCTCGGGCGCCCAACGCCGCCGAGGCCCGCCCGCCACCAGGGAGGACGCGCCCGTGGCGCGGCTGCACGACGCTCGGCCCGGTCACGCGTCGAGCGGGGCGTCGTCACGCCC
>NZ_BAAHCA010000277.1:0-5445 GCF_054776295.1 Streptomyces sparsus | reverse complement strand
GCGGCGGGCGGCGCGACCGGGTGGGCGGCTGGTGCGGGCGGCGGCGCGGCGTGGGGTGCCGTACCGGGAGCCGGATAGCACTTGGCGAGCTCGCTCAGGAGGTGGGCGTAGGCGTCACGCTGCGGCGGGCGCGGATCCGTCTTGCCGGCTTCCCAGTTGACCAACGTGGCACGTCGCACCCCCAGCGCCTCGGCGACCTGGTCCTGGGTCAGTCCGTGGGCCTTGCGCAGCCGCTCCCGCTCGGGCGGTGGCGGCAGTACGGGGTGGCTCGCGATCAGGGCGTTGATCGCGTCGATGCGGTCGGACATGCGGTACCTCCGACGCGACTCTACCCGCGGTTTGACTTTAGGCGGTCATTCGGCGCTCATCCGACGCGCCGAGGGCCGGTGGTGACGTGGGCCTGCCGCGCATGCGTGTGGGACAGGCAGGGCGCACCCTGCCTGTCCCACGCATTCCACGAAGCTGCCGGCGCCCTCGGGTCAGCGCCTGCGGCCGGGTACCGCCCGTCCGCCGCCCACGCCCGCCACGTGCAGGGCCAGCAGCATCAGCCCGATGAGCATGATGTTGACGGAGGCGAAGATGTCGTTCGTCGCGATGTCCGCGGCGTTGATGAGAAACGCGATGAAGAACAGTACGGCTGCGGCGATGCCAAGCATGAGGTCCTCTCCTTCGATCAGTGAAACCCTTATGCCCGTCATGCCCTGGACAACTCCTCCCGGTTCCGGCGGCGGTGAGGACGTCCCCCCGACGGGCCGGCGAAGACTCATGGCGACCGTGTCCCGTAGCGGCCGTGGCGCAGCCCGTGCCCGGGTCGGGCTGTGGCGTCAGAGGCGGTGGGACCGGGCGCGTCAGAGGCGGTGGATGCGGCGTAGCACCGCCGCGACCTCGGGGCGCTGGGCGGCGATCCGTGGCGAGTGGATCGTCGGCCGCTCCGTGCGGGGAGCGGGTACGGGGGCGGCCGCCCGCTCGGTCGGACGCTCGGCGGTGACGCGGTGGGAGGTCTGTTCACTCATGGTGTCGGTCCTTCTTCCTCGGTGGTTCGGTGTGTCGGCAGATCGACGATGGTTCAACGGACGACAGGGGAAACGGAGTCGGGCTCGGGTGGACTCGCCGTCCGGTGGTGCGGCGGGTGGGGCTCTCGGTGTGCGGCCGGCGAGCGCCGGCTGGCGCGGTCAGCGGTGTTCCGGCGTCTACCCGCGCCACCGGCCGACCCGGCAGAGGAATCGCCGACCGTCCGCGACACGCGCCCCGCCGGCAGGCGGTCGGCTCTTGCGGGTCCGCGGCGGTGCCGGACCGGCAACGCTTCGCGAGGGGTGCGTCTCGACCTGGCGGCGGTTCACGGGCTTCTCCCGGGCACCCGTCGGACATCGTGGAGGTGTGTGCGGCCGTCTTGCATCGATGACGGGGAAGCTACCCCCGGCTCGGCCGCTCGCTCACTGTCGGCGAAGGTGTGTCGCTCGCCCGCCGACCACCGGCACCGTGTCCACTCCGTACGCATGTCAGTGCGACCCGCCCGAACTCCGGTTCGCCGCACGGTGGTCCGCCGCGTCGGCCACCGGGTGAGCGACGGTGGGCACTGGTCTCCGCGCCTGCCGCGGCGGTTTCGCAGAACACCCCGAAAGGGTGCACCGGCCACCCGGATGTCGTCGCCCGTCAAAGCCCCCTCCCGGGCGGCCCGATCCGTTGCGGGCGGCTGGGGGCCCGCACACAGACGAACTCGCCGGGACCGCGGCTTCGGCAGCCGGTCCCGGCGAGTTCGTGTGCGGGTGGTGGTGGTCAGGGGCGACAGGTCACCGCGTCAGGTGCGGCGACCCGTCGCCCGGTCGGCGGCTCAGCCCAGCGGGGGGTGAGCGTTGCGCATGAGCTCCTGGAACTGCGCGGAGAACCAGTGGCCGGAGACGGGGGCGTCCGGCAGGGCACCCGAGCGGCTGTTCTGGTTGCGGGCGTTGCCCTCGTAGGTCGGGTCACACATCCGGTCGAAGCCCTTGCCCTCGTCGTTCGGGATCTCGCGGCTGGAACCGTCGGACTCCCCCGGGGGCTTCATCCACACGTACGCGTCGATGCCGGCTTCGGGGGACGCCTGGGGCCGTTCGCCCAGTCCGGCGCCGGACTGGTTGCACCAGTTGCCGAGGTGGATACGCCGGTCATAGCGGCCGCCGTCGACGTAGGCGTCCGCCGTGGTGCGCGGGCCGGGCCCGTCCGGCCGGGCTGCGCCGCCCCAGCCGTTGCGGGAGGTGTCGATCAGCATGCCGACGTTGGCGTCGAAGCCCGCGGTGACCGCCTGCTGGCGGAAGCCCTGGGCGAAGGACAGCTCGTCGATGTAGTTGTTCCAGTCGATCCACTTCGACGCCTCGCGGACCGGACGGCCGCCGACCGAGTCGTTCAGCGCGAAGTTCTCCTCCTTCAGCGCGCTGTAGTTGGCCGTGTTGGCGATGAAGCCGTGCACGTCGTCGGGGGTGGCACCCTCTGCGTTGGCCGCCTGGAACATGATCTGGGCCGAGGGCGCGAAGTTGTCCTCCCAGCCGATCCAGCCGTGGTGGCCGGCGTCGATGTAGTTGTAGACGTTGCCGACGTCACCCAGCTTGTTGAGGGCGTAGCCGACACCCTTGACGTAGTTGCCGTTCGCCTTCATCACGTCGCACTCGGGTGTTGCCGTCGGCCGCGGGGACACGTTGGTGATGAGGTTGGGCAGGGAGTCGATCTCGATCGTCGTCACGACCCGCAGCCCGGCGTACTTCGGGTCCGCGAGAATGGCGGCGATCGGGTCGATGTACTCGCTCTTGTAGCGGCCTATCTCCTCGGGGCCGAGCTCACCGTTGGAGGCGAGGGCGGCGCAGTCCCGGCCCGGCAGGTTGTAGATGACCAGCTGCACGACGAACGGCTCGTCACCGGTGCCCGCCTGGCGGAGGGCCTCGTCGAGGTGCTCGCGCAGGCCCATGTTCCCGTTCGCGCCCTCGATGGCCGCGGTCCGGTCCAGCCACACCCCGGTCGGCTGGCCGGCGACCCGGTCACCGCCGGGCTCGGCGGCGGCCTTCGCCGCCCACTCGGGATTGACGTACACCCGCGCGTCGTCATAGGGGTTGTCGACCCGGTCCCCCGGCGGGTCACCCGGGTCGCCGGGGCCACCCGGGCCCCCGTCGTCGTCGCACAGCACACCGTTCAGTCGGAACTCCCCGGGCTCGGGATTGTTGCCGCTGTGCGAACCGTTGAAGCCGAACGTCGCTGCCGCACCGGAGGCGAGGTTGCCGTTCCAGCCGGTGTTGGCGGCGGTGACGCGGGTGCCGCTCTGGCCGATCTCCGCGTTCCAGCCCTGCGTCACCCGCTGCCCGCCGGTGAAGTCCCACTCCAGCTTCCAGGACGTCAGGGCGTCACCGGTGTTGGTGACGGTGACGCTCGAACTGAAGCCGGAGTTCCACTCGTTGGAGACGTTGTACTCAACGGTGCAGCCCGCTGCCGCCGCAGCGGCGGTACCGGGCAGCAGGCCGCCGGTACCGAGACCGGCGAGCAGCATGGTGCCGGTGGCGAGTAACGCGGTGCGGCGCCTGCGCTGCGGTGCGTCGGTGGTGGAGGTCATGTCGTTCCCTTCGGATGGTTGCGGTGTGTCAGCCCCCGGCGGGGGCGGGGTGCGGTGGGTGTCGCGGGTCGGGCCGGGCCTTGCTGTGCGGCTCCGGACATGTCGGGCCCGACCGGGCAGCGGGGCGTGCCCGCCGCCCGGTCGTGCCGAACGTGGTGGGTAGCGGTGGTGCGGGTGTGGCTGCGGTGGGGTCCCTGCACCGGTCGTGCGGCGTCGGCCGTCGCGTCGGCTGCGGTTCTGCCTCCGAGGTGACGAGCCGCAGCACCCGGTTCACGCGCCGGCGTCAGCTGCTCCCTGCCGCAGGGCTCGGCAGGTCGCCGCCACGGCTGCCGTGGCGATGGACGACGCGGTGGACGCCGTCGACAGGCAGGGCCGGCCCGGGTCCGGGCGTCGCCGGCCGACGGACCGGCACGCCTGAGCGCCGACCACGGGTGAAGCGGAATGCTGCCGACCGATGCCCGGAGGCTGAGCGGGCAGCCGGTGGATGTCACGACGGACGGTGCGCGAGCCGTGCGTGTCGGCAGCGGCCGACACAGCGGTGGGGGACGCCCGAGGGCGTGATGGGGGGTACATGAAGCGACTCCTCGTCGTCTGTTGTGCGCCGACCGCCGGCACACGACGTGTGGAACCGCTCCCACTGGTTGACCAGAAAGTAGCCGCAAGGTGACAGCGAGCGCCAGACCGGCGGAAGAATTTCTCCGTCGAATTATTTCGACGACCCCGGCTTCGTCCGCGCTCTTGACGCCGGGACGGATCACCCTGAACCTTGGGAGCGCTCCCACTGGTTTGCTCGTCCCCACCCCTGCCCGCATCGGATTCGTCCCTGCGGGCCGACAGGAAGGGAGGCAGCTCCGGCCCTTGTGGTCGGGGGCGCGGAGACCTCCGCCGCCCCGCGCCCCGAGGTCGTCTCCGGCAACGGCACCACCGACCGTTCTTCCTCCGCCACCGCTCCCCGGCAGGCCCGGAGCGCGGAAGCGGAAGGCGCCCGCAGGTGCCGAGCCCCGCCCGCCGGACTCTCGACGGGCACCGTCCGCCCTTCCCCACTGTCGCCCCTCCCGCAACGCACGCACGGGTCGAACGCGCCGGCGTCCCGCGTCGACGCGCCACCGGAGCGGGGACCGCTGCCAAGCCCGGGGCAAGGCACGCCCCGGCCCTCCGCCGGACTCGCCCGCCACCGCATCGGCGTCCTGTCCGCCGTGCCCCGCAACGGAATCCTCTACGGACACCGCACCCCGACACCCCATGCCCAGCACGGCCTTGACGAAAGACAAAGAGACACCCCGAACGGCGGCTCCATGGACCAGCCCACGGGCAGGTCGGTTCAGGTCAACGACGTGTGCCGTTCATCCACGCCGAGATCTCCGCGGCACCACGCCGGGCGGCTTCGTCCTGGTCGCGGGCGAGCTTCCCGCAGGCCGCGGCAACGTCGACGCCGTCCGGTCCCATGAACGCGTCATGTACCCTGGTCAGCAGCCAGTCAGCCTGGATACCGTCAGCCTCGGCAACCGCAAGCGCGATGAGCCTCATCGCGCCCGCTGTCCCCCTCCGGGCCAGGGCCTCTGCCGTCTGTCGTGTCACCGCAGCGTGCTCGGCATCGAGCAGCAACCCCGCCAACACTTCCGCAGCCTCGGGAACATCAGCGTGGGGAGCAAGGGCACGCCCGGCGCGAGCACGTTGCGCCCACGAAGGAGACAACGCCGCAGCCAAGGCCGACTGCAAGCCACCCCTCGTCTCTGGCACCACCAGACGATCCCACAGCGCGCCCCGGTGGGGGTAGCGCATGCCGGGCCGCCTGGCCCTCGGCACCTGGACCGCCCGATGGACGGGCGCGGGGCCCGGCTGCCGGGGCGGTGACCGGGGCGGTCGGGCCG
>NZ_BAAHCA010000276.1:0-5459 GCF_054776295.1 Streptomyces sparsus | reverse complement strand
GCACCTGTGCGGGCGGCTGCGGCACCGTGATGCCGGCCGCCGCAAGCCCGGCGGGGGCCGTCTCGCGCAGCGGGATGCCGAACCGGGCCAGCTTCAGCGGCATCAGCGCCTCCACCGGCGCCCGACGCCGCCAGGCCCGCCCGAAGCGGGCCCGCAACCGCGCCTGGTAGACGAGCCGGTCCTGCTCCAGCCGGATGACCTCCTCGTAGGAGCGCAGCTCCCAGAGCTTCATGCGCCGCCACAGCCGGAACGTGGACGGGAAGGCGAGCAGCCACCGGGAGATCCGCACGCCCTCCATGTGCTTGTCGGCGGTGATGTCGGCGATCCGGCCCACGGCGTGCCGCGCGGCCTCCACGGACACCACGAACAGCAGCGGGATCACCGCGTGCATGCCCACGCCGAGCGGGTCGGGCCAGGCCGCGGCGCCGTTGAAGGCGATGGTGGCGGCCGTCAGCAGCCAGGCCGTCTGGCGCAGCAGCGGGAAGCCGATGCGCAGCCAGGTCAGCAGCAGGTCCAGGGACAGCAGCACGACGATGCCGGCGTCGATGCCGATCGGGAAGAACGGTGCGAAGGCGCCGAAGCCCTTGTCCTCGGCGAGTTCGCGCACCGCCGCGTAGGAACCGGCGAAGCCGATCGCCGCGATCACCAGTGCGCCGATCACGACCACACCGATGAGGACGCGGTGCGTGCGGTTCAGCTTCGTCGCGGCCACCCGCGATCCCCTCCCAGGTCGGACACCGAGCTCGCACCGTCGGGCGGTGGGCTCCACCCTCGGACGTCGGGCGGCGCCCAGCCTGACACATCTGTCAAGGTCATGACCGGGCGGTGTGGTCGACGGCGCCCGTCCCCGCCCGGGGTCGCTCCGGTTCGGAGAGGCCCTTCCCGGCGACCTTCTCCGCGCCCTTGTCGCGGGCCGCCGCGGCGACCCGCTGCTCGGCGTGCTCGGTGGCCCGTTTGTTGCCGGTGTCTGTCGGCCGTCGGCAGCCACGCCGGCTGCCGCGGCAGCCGACACCCGACGCGCGGCCAGGTCAGCGCAGGTCCAGGGGGAGCGGCACGGCGACGCGGCATCGATGCCGGTCGTTGTACGGGTTGTCTGAAAGTCGTTGATGCGTCATTCTGGCTGCCGGAGCTCAGGTCAGATTGGTGCATTGCGCGCAAGTACCCGTTGCGGCGGTCCTGTTGCCCGCATGTGGTCGCTCTCGATGGGGAGGTGTTGCTTCCGGAGGCCGGGTGACACGAGGGCAGCCTCGCCGTCAGCGCCCGCTGCCTGAACGGTGGGAACATCGCCGCAGCCTCCGGCGAGCCGCCTGCGGACACCGTTGCCTCCGACGTCCCCAGGCCTTGTCGATGACGGACGACGGCGGCGCCCGACGGAAGCTGAACGCGCGGAGACCGCACGCCCTTTTCAGATCGCACGCCTTTCAGATCGCACGCCTTTTCGTCGATCCGCATCGGCGAGGGGTGGAAGAACGGATGATTCAGTCCACCGAGGGATGTGAATCGCGTTTTGCGGACCGTATTTTCACTGGGGGATGACGGGGTCGATTCCGGTTCGTTTGCGAATGTCATTGACGGGTGCCGTCCGCACATGTGTGTGCTTCTTGTGACGCTTGTGAGGCTACGATGACGGCTGGCATCGCCGTGCTTGTCATCCGGCAGGATAAAGCCGATGCGCTCGTGTTTCTCCGCGCACACTGCTCCGACGTGTGCAGGGGAGCCCTCACGTCGCCACCGTCAGCACGGGCCGTCGCGGGGACGGCGACGACAGCCGATCCTGGGGCCGTTTCGAGCTCGTGGTCGCCGAGCCGGAGAGTCCGTGGGCGACCGACCAGGGGCATGGTTCCCGCGACACCGGCGGGGAAGTGGAGCTGAGCAACAGATGGATTTGCGAGCAGGAAGGTACGCAACGTGAAGAAGTCCATCCGGGTCTCCGTGGACGCCGGTCAGTGTCAACGGCCATGTTGTTCTGGTCCGGATCCACTTCTCGGGACCACCCCACGTGACGATCGGCCACGTTGACGTCTGAGCGGTGCGTGTCACGTGACCAGGCGTTCGGCCTGCTGGTACGGCGTCCGACCGGTGGCCGTCGTGGACGTACGGGAGGTCGGCACCGGGCTGTGCGTCACCGCGCACAGTGGCGACGGGGCGACGTGCCCGGACCGCGCGACCCGTTCGCTCCAGGTCCGTGACCGCTACGGGCGGCGGCTGGCGGTTCTCGCCGTGGGCGGTCGCCCGGTGACCGCGGCTCTCACGGTGCGCCGGTCCCGTCGCGATGCCGCGTGCCGTCCACGACGCACGGCCGAGAGGGCCGAGGGGCCGACCCCGCGCTGTGGACGCCGGGGATCCGGCAGGCCGCACCTGGAGGCGACCGGCTCGGGTGCCGGGCGGTATCCGGCTGGAGGGTGAACTCGCAGGCGGGCCCGGCCGGTGGAAGTGAAATCCCTTGCAGCCACGGGTGGCCGGTGAATTCCGGGGACCGTACTGCAGAATTCCGGACGAGTTCGGTCACTGCTCACCCGGCGCTGATGGCCTGAAGCGCCGTACACGAGACGAAGACTTCTACGGCGGGGTACGGATGATGCCCGGCAAGGCCCGGTTCGAACGGCAGAATCCGGTAACAATAACAAGGTTCCAGATGTTGAGGAGATTGTCACCGGCAGTGTGGGCCAACTGATCAGCAGTACGGGCTGAGTTCAGTCCGTACTCGGTCCGAGGGGGGAATGTATGGACAGCCTGACGTCCGTTTGCAGAGTGTCCGGATCATGGGTCCCACCAGCTCCGTGCGCCGCGTCCTCAACCGGGACACCCCGGCGGTCACACACGCACAGCTCCCAGCGGGACGGATCGGGTTCACCGGCCGAACACCGATGTCCGACGTCCGGCACCGCCGGAGGGAAGCGATGGACGGCCAGGCCCGCGTTCTGCGAGCCGGCCGCGTGACCTCGCGCGAGGGGGACCTGCGCTTCCAGGTGCTCGGGTCGGTCGCGGTGCGCTGCGGGGACTCCCCCGTCCGCCTGCCCAGCACCGTGGCGCGCCGCGTGCTCACCATGCTGATGCTGTCGCCCGGCGAGGTGCTCAGCACTCCGCGGCTCGCCGCGGCGGTCTGGGGCCCGTGCTGTCCGGCGACCGCGTCGAACCAGGTGCGCAAGGCGGTCGCCCAACTCCGCCAGGCGATACCGGGTGCGGGTGACTACCTGCTCACCGACGGCCCGAACTACCGGCTGAGTGTCGGCGCGACCGAGTCCGACCTGGTGGAGTTCAACCAACGCCGCCGGCGGGTCCGGAGGCTGACGGAGCGCGGGGTCGGCGAAGCCCAGGTGATCCAGGAGTTGCAGACGGCCCTGTCCCTCTTCCGCGGCCGGGTGGCGGCCGACATCGTCGACGAGCTGGAGAACGGCCTGATCCGCGCGGCCGCACGGGTGGTGGAAGAGCGGCGGCTCGCTGTCCAGAAGGAACTGATCTCCCTGCGGCTGCGTTCGTCGCCACCGGCGCTGGTGATAGAGGACCTCCGGGATCTCGTGGCACAGCACCCGCTCGCGGAGGATCTGCGCGCACAGCTCATGCTCGCGCTGTCCCTCTCGGGAAGGCAGGCCGACGCGCTCGCCGAGTACGCCGAGATACGCACCCTGCTCCGCGACGAACTGGGCATCGACCCCGATCACGCGCTGGCCCAGGTGCACGAAGCGGTGCTGCGCGGAGACGCGGTCGCCTACCTGCGGGCCGGCGCCCCGCTCCGCTACGACGAGCAGCGCACTGCCACCCAGCTCGACGCGGGTAGACGGCACGTGGCACTGCGGGCCAAGAAGGCACACGTCCCGGCCGCCTGCACCCTGCCCCACGGGCTGACCGACTTCGTCGGCCGCCGGCAGGAGGCGGACACCCTGCTGCGCACCGCCAGGGCGGGCTCCCGGGGCTCGGGGCCGCTGCTGATCTGCGTCGACGGCATGGGCGGCATCGGCAAGACGGCCCTCGCCCTGCACGCGGCCCACCAACTGGCCAGGGACTACCCGGACGGCCAGTTCTACGTCGACCTGCACGGGTTCAGTCCGTGCGAGCGGCCCAGCGAACCCGCCGAGGTGCTCCAGGTCCTGCTGTGCTCACTGGGGATCGAGGCGAAGCACATCCCGGCGGACCTGGACAGCCAGGCGGCCATGTGGCGTGCCCGGTTGGCCGATTCGAAGGTGCTGCTGCTGCTCGACAACGCCGCGAGCGAGGCGCAGATCGTGCCGCTGTTGCCGCCGGGCAACGGCTCCCTCACCCTGATCACCAGTCGCCGTCGTCTCTACGGCCTCGACGGCACCGAGCCCTGCCCGGTCTCCCGGATGAACGCGGGCGACTCCCGCGAACTCGTCGAGCGGCTGCTCGGCGGCGGACTGGAGTCCGAGGCGACGGAGCGGCTCGTCGCGTACTGCGGCGGACTGCCGCTGGCGTTACGCCTGGCAGCCGCGAAACTGCGCAGCCGCCCCACCTGGACGCTGTCCCACCTGGTGGGACGCCTGGACGACGTGCGCCTTCGCGCCGCCGAACTCCAGGCGGGCGACCGGAGCGTCCAGTCGGTGCTCCTGCTCTCCTTCGACGCGCTGGCCGAAGCCCAGCGCCACGCGCTGTGCGTGCTGGCCCTGGTGCCCGACGTGAGCATGGACGTGTACGAGGCGGCCGCCCTGCTCGGCACCGACCCGGCCGAGGCCGAACTGCTGCTGGAGGGCCTGCTCGACGTGAACCTCCTCGAACAGCCCCGCGTGGGCCGCTACGCCCTGCACGAACTCCTGTCCGGCGTCCTGGCGGGCACGGGGGAGTTCCAGCAGCTCCAACGCAGCAGCAGGCGGCGCTCCGCGCTCCGCCGGCTGCTCGCCCACCACCTGGCGGTCACCTCCCGGAGCTGCCTGCTGCTCGGCAGGCCGGACGTCGGCACCGGCGCCGGAGACGACGCCGTTCCCGGCCTGCCCGAGATCAACAGCCGGAAGGAGGCGACGGAGATCTGCGAGCGGGAGCTGCCCGAGATGCTGGCGGTGCTGCGCTCCGCCGGGCACGAGGGGTTCTTCGGGCCGGCCGCGCAGCTCGCGCGCGACCTGCGGTTCATCCTGTCGCCGGAGGGCGGGAGCGTCCGCGGCGACGGGAGCGTCCGCGGCGAGGACGAGCTGGGCTGGGAGTACGGGGGCGGGGCCACCGACTCCCCGGAGGCGGAGGCGTACCGGAGGGCGCTGCTCGGTCTGGCGGACGCCTGCCGGGGCATCGGCCTGCTGGAGCAGAGCGCGACGCTGACCGCCACGGCCCTGAGCCACGCCGCGCGCGGGGGCGACCGCTCGGGGGAGCCCGTGCCGTAGCCGGGCTCAGGGCTGTGGCGGGCTCACTGCCCCGCACCACTGCCTTCGGGCCCGCGCGGACACCACCTGTGGCCGGGCGTCAGGACGCGGACGCCACCGGGGGCCGCGCGGTGGGCTCGAACCTGACGGGAATGC
>NZ_BAAHCA010000275.1:0-5464 GCF_054776295.1 Streptomyces sparsus | reverse complement strand
GTGTCCACGTCCTCGAACGGCCAGATGCCGTGCAGGAGCCGTCGGCGCCGACGGGTCTCCCGTCCGATGTGGCCGGCGTGCACCGGGCGGACCGGGCCGAGCCAGTGCGCGACACCGCTGCGGAAGCGGATCGAGCCGGCGTCCGGCGCGAGCACGAAGTAGGCGGCGTCGTAGAGGGCCGCGAGGTGGCACATTTCCAGTTCACCGCGCGCCAGCCGGCCGTCCGCGAGCAACGCGTCCGCCACCCGGCAGCGGGCGCCCCCGGTGTTCACCGCCTCCTCCCACCGCTCGGCGGCGAGCCGGCCGGTGCGGATCAGCAGCACGTCCAGGCTGGGCGCGTCGGGGCTCTCCGCGTGCACGACCTCGCCCTCCACCAGGTACAGCGCACCGGTGTCGCAGAGCAGGGCACCCGTCGCACGGTCGGCCGCCAACCGGTCGAGCGTGGGATGGGGAGGTGCCGGGGCCTCGGTCATGGTCACACGAGCACCAGGCGGTCGGCGAGCTCCTGGAGTCTGAGCCGGGCGAGGGCCAGGTTGCCGGTGTCGCGGTCCAGCCACAGGTGGATGAACACGCTGCTGTCGAAGGTCGTTTCGACAAAACGCAGCAGGTGGTAGCCGTCCCGTGAGGTGACGATCACGTCCTCGACGGGCAGCCCCTTCCCGTCCGGGAAGCCGGGCGGCGGTGCGACGGCGCGGCCCGAACCGGCGGCGTGGCCCGGTCCGGCACCGATGCCCGGTCCGGCGGCGTTCGGTCCGGCGGCGTCGTTCGGCGCGAACGAGAGGTGCTCGGCGGCCATCCGGGCCAGTTCGGCCGTCTCGGCGGCGGATGACTCGTGGTCGCCGGAGGGTGATTCACCCACGGTGCCGAGCGCGAGACCGCTGGTCCAGTCGACCACGGCGGCACCGCGCGCGCCGGGCAGCACCATGGCTTCCAGCAGGCACTCGTCGATTCCGGGCACAGCGACTCCCCTCCCCTTCCCGGCGCTGCGTTCGCCTCGCCAGTGAGTGAGAAGTTACGGAACGTGTTGCCCGTTCGGGGGAGTTCTGCGGTTTTTCGACGCAAGGGCCCACCGGTTGTCTAAAGTTCGCCCGCAAACCCGTCGGGCAGATGCCTGGGGCACACATTCAGCCGTTCCCCGGCTCCCGGCTGAGCTGGGCACATCGGCCGAGCCGCCGCACGGTCGCCGTGTCGGCTACGACCGGGGTTGCGCGGTTGTGCCAGCCCAGCGCCTCAGCAGGGCGGCATGGACGCGGGCGCGGGGCGGCGGACGGTACGGCCTCCGATTGGCTTGTCCCTGCCGTCAACGCCTGTCATGCCTCTGGCGTATGCCACCTGGTCATTCTGCAAAGCGCCCGCGTGCAAAGCCCGCCCGCGCGCCGCCTTCCGCTTCCACCCGCCGCCGTCCCGCGCCCCGCCACCCGGCGAGCGCCGTCCGGCGACCTCCCGCAGCCGCCGGAGCAGGGGCCGCGAGGGAAGAGGGGGGAAGGGGGGCGGGAAGGAGGGCGGAGGAAACGGGAGGGCGGTGTCAGGGGCGCCAGCGGGTCTGACTGAACGGCTCGCCCTTGCCGAAGCCGAACACCTTCGTCGGACGCACCCCGAAGACCAGTGCCCGACCGCCGTCGCCGAGGAAAACGCCGTCGCCGACCTCGAAACGCCAGGCGCTGCCGTACTTCTCCTCGTAGCAGGCCGCCAGCTCACGGAGCTCGGCGTCCTCGGTGATCCGGCGCGCCTCCCCCTCGACGACCAGGTCCAGGCCCACGCCGAGCGTGTTGCCTCCGGTCGTGAGCACGCAGTGCGGCGACTGCGCCAGGTTGTGCGCCTTCTGCTCGGTCGGCCCGGTGCAGAAGTGCAGCGCGCCCTCCCGCCACACACCGATCAGCGGGGTGACGTGCGGACGTCCGTCGGCCCGTGCCGTCGCCAGCCAGTACACCTCCGCGGCGGCCAGCGCCTCCCGCGCCACCGCCCAGGGCACCGCCTCCGCACCGGGACTGCTGAAGCGGGAGTCGAGCTCCCCGACCGGTTCCGTGCTGTCCGCCATACGATCCGCGCTCCTCCACGCCGGGAACCACCTGCACACGGACGGACGGTCCGGCGGACGGAAACTCATCGCTCCGCCCACCGGCCCGCCCAGCCCTACGTGCACACGCCCGCCACCGCGGCAGGCACTCCCTCGGACGCTCGGCCCCGGAGCGTCAGCGGGTGGGCTTCAGTCCCAGGGGCGCGGCGATCTCCGCGGCCATCACGGCGCCCGCCTCCCGCTCCAGCTCGCCGTCGTCGGACTCCGCGACCGGGCTGTCCGTGTCCAGACCGTCCAGCTCCTGGAGCGGGGTGTCCAGGCGCACGTGCGCCACGAGCGACTGGAGGGCCCGCAGGGCGGCCGAGGCGGTCGCGCCCCAGTTGGAGAGGTACGAGAACTGCCACCACCACAGCGCTTCGGAGACGCGTCCCGCGCGGTAGTGCGCCATGCCGTGGCGCAGGTCGGTCAGCACGTCGGCCAGGTCGTCGGAGATCCGGCAGGCCACCGGGGCCTTGCGCGGAACGTAGGGGTCGAACACCTCGGAGTAGACGTCGACCGGGTCCAGCAGGACCGCCAGGCGTTCCCGCAGCTCGTCGACGTCCGGCTCGGGACCGGTGTCCGCCTCGTAGCGCTCCTCGGGAACGATGTCCTCGTGGGCGCCCAGCCGACCGCCGGCCAGCAGCAGCTGCGACACCTCCAGCAGCAGATACGGCACCGCGCTGTCGGGCTCGTCGCCCTTGGCGACCTCGGTCACGGCAAGGATGAAGCTCTGGACCTGGTCGGAGATCTGCACGGCGAAGTCGTCCGGGTCGGACGTGCGGATGGCCTGCGTGGATTCAGACATCAAGCAACCTTCTCCCCTCGAAGGCACGCCCCAACGTGACCTCGTCGGCATATTCCAGATCGCCCCCGACAGGGAGACCACTGGCCAGTCTGGTGACCTTCAAACCCAGGGAGGAGACCATGCGCGCCAGGTACGTGGCGGTGGCCTCCCCTTCGAGATTGGGATCCGTGGCGATGATCAACTCGGTGACGCTGCCGTCGGCGAGCCTGGCCAGCAGTTCCCTTATCCGCAGATCGTCGGGGCCGACCCCTTCGATCGGGCTGATCGCCCCACCCAGCACGTGGTACCGACCGCGGAACTCACGCGTCCGCTCGATCGCCACCACGTCCTTGGGCTCCTCGACCACACAGATCACCGTGCGGTCGCGGCGCGGGTCGACGCAGACCCGGCAGTGTTCCTCCTGCGCCACGTTGTGGCACACGACGCAGAAGCGGACCTTCGCCTTGACCTCGGTCAGTGCGTGCGCGAGTCGGCGGACGTCCGCCGACTCGGACTGGAGGATGTGGAAGGCGATCCGCTGCGCGCTCTTGGGACCGACGCCGGGCAGCCTGCCCAGTTCGTCGATGAGGTCCTGAACCACGCCTTCGTACACGGTCGCTGACTCCTTCTCCTGCCGTGCGCGCCACGTCGGGCGACGCGCTGGACGGACGCGGATGCGTCCGGTGGCCGGGGACGCCTAGAAAGGCAGCCCCGGCATGCCGCCGAGCCCCTGGGCCAGCGGGCCGAGCTTGGTCTGCTGGAGCTGCTGCGCCGCGTTGTTCGCGTCACGCACCGCGGCGAGCACCAGATCGGCGAGCGTCTCGGTGTCCTCAGGGTCCACCGCTTTGGGATCGATGACCAGTGCGCGGAGCTCACCGGCCCCCGTCACCGTGGCCTTCACCAGGCCACCGCCCGCCGAGCCCTCGACGGGCGTCTCGGCCAGCTCCTCCTGGGCCGCGGCGAGATCCTGCTGCATCTTCTGAGCCTGCTGCAGCAGCTGCTGCATGTCGGGCTGACCACCACCGGGAAACACGGCTTCGCTCCTGGGCGTCGACTGCGTCTGACCGGAACCCGCTGTGCCGGGCTCCTGCTGTGTGCTGAGCCTACGTGGTCGGCGGGCCGTGCGTCCGTCTCCGTCACGGTTCGTCTCGCTCACCTCCGCCCGGGCGGACCCGGCGAGGGCAACGGTCGGGGGCGTCGTGGCGGGGATGTCGTGGCGGGGTGTCGTGGCGGTCGGGGTACGGCCGTCGGGGACGAACAGCCGTCAGGCCGTCGGCCTCGCGGGTGCCGGCGTCACGACGGCCTTCCGAGGTCGGCGCCTCGACGGTCGGCCTCGCGACCGTCCGCCCCGCCACCGTCGGCCTCGCGGCGTCACTCGTGGTGGATCTCCTCGACCAGGGTCGCGCCCAGCTCGCGGACGATGAGGTCGTAGCCGGAGAGCGCCGTCTCGTCGAGGTCCGGATCGTCCTCCTCGGCAATGTCGTCCTCGGCGGACACCGGCTGCCGGGGCGGCGCGGCCACCGCTGCCCTGGATTCGACGGACGCGTCCGTCGGAGCGGGCTGCGCGGCCGAGCCGGACGGCGGGCCCGAGGCGGGCTGCGGAACGGTGGGGGCGGGCGCGGACGCCACGGACACTCCTCCGCCGCCGAACCCGCCGCCGGAGTGTTCCGGCTCGACGACCATCCGCCGCACACGCGGTGGCGACAGGGAGGGGAAGCCGCATGAGCACCGCACTGGAAGGCGCCCGCGAACGCCGGATCACCACCTCCGACGGCGTCAGGCTGTGCGTGGCCGAACTGGGCGACGCCGACCTGCCCACCGTGGTGCTGGTACACGGTTATCCGGACTCCAAGGAGGTCTGGTCGCTCGTCGCGGAACGTCTGCGGAGCCGCTTCCACGTCGTGCTGTACGACGTGCGCGGGTGCGGCCGGTCGTCGGCGCCGGAGCCGCTGCGCGGCGGCTTCACGCTGGAGAAGCTCACCGCCGACTTCCTCGCCGTCATCGACGCGGTGAGCCCCGGCCAGCCGGTCCATCTGGTGGGGCACGACTGGGGCTCGGTGCAGGGCTGGGAGTTCGCCACGGTGGCCGCCGTCGAGGGGCGCGTCGCCTCCTTCACCTCCCTCTCCGGCCCCTCCCTCGACCACTTCGGGCACTGGCTGGCGCGGCGGGTCTCCCGGCCCACCCCTCGCCGGGTCGGGCAACTGCTCGGCCAGGGAGCCAAGTGCTGGTACGTCTACCTGCTGCACACGCCGAGACTGCCGGAGCTGGCCTGGCGCGGGCCGCTGGGCCGGCGCTGGCCGCGGATACTGCGGCGGGTGGAGAAGACCCCGGACGACGGCTATCCCACCGCTTCGCTGCCGCGGGACGCCGCCCACGGCGCCTGGTTGTACCGGGACAACGTGCGACCCCGGCTGGCCCACCCGCGAGCGGACGCCTACGCCCACACACCAGTGCAGCTGATCGTCCCCACCGAGGACGCCTTCCTGTCCCCGCGGCTCTACGACGGCCTGGAGCAGTGGGTGCCCCGGCTGACCCGCCGCACGCTGCCCGCCCGGCACTGGGCACCGCGGACCCGGCCCGACCTGCTGGCCGAGTGGATCGCCGAGTTCGCCACCGCCCACGAG
>NZ_BAAHCA010000274.1:0-5516 GCF_054776295.1 Streptomyces sparsus | reverse complement strand
GGGCGGGTGTCGCGGGCCGGCGCCGGGCCGCGGATGTCCGTCACGGACGAGGGGGTGCGGTCGGCGGGTGCCGGCCGTACCCCCTCGTCGCGGGTCAGCTGTCGGTGCGGGCCTCGGCGGCCGTCTCGCGCCAGCGGTTGGTGGTGGGCAGTCGGCGGTCCTTGCCGAAGCCCTTCGCGGAGATCTTGGTGCCCGGCGGGTACTGCCGCCGCTTGTACTCGGCGGTGTCCGTCATCCGCAGCACCCGGGTCACCAACTCCGGGTCGAAGCCGCGGGCGACGATGTCCGCGGCGCCCATGTCCCGGTCCACGTACAGCTCCAGGACCTGGTCCAGCACGTCGTAGTCGGGCAGGGAGTCGGTGTCCACCTGGCCGGGGCGCAGTTCGGCGCTCGGCGGCTTGGAGATCGAGGCCTCCGGGATCGGCGGCGTCTCACCGCGCTCGGCTGCGGCGCGGTTGCGCCACTTCGCCAGCCGGAACACCGTCGTCTTGTAGACGTCCTTGATGGGCCCGTAGCCGCCTACCGAGTCGCCGTACAACGTCGAGTAGCCGCAGGCCAGTTCGGACTTGTTGCCCGGGGCGAGCACCAGGTGGCCCTCCTGGTTGGACAGCCCCATCAGCATCGTGCCGCGCAGCCGCGACTGGAGGTTCTCCTCCGCGAGACCGGTCAGCTCCAGGGACTCCATGTAGGCGTCGAACATCGGGGCGATGGAGTGGGTGCGGAAGTTCAGCCCGGTCCGCCTGGCCAGTTCGGCCGCGTCACCGCGTGAGTGGTCGGAGGAGTAGCGCGACGGCATGGAGACCCCGTACACGTTCGCGGGCCCGACCGCGTCGCAGGCGATCGCGGCCACCAGCGCCGAGTCGATGCCGCCCGACAGGCCGATCAGCACCGAGCGGAAACCGTTCTTCCGCACGTAGGCGCCCAGCCCGGTGACCAGCGCGGTGTACACCTCCTCATCGTCGTCGAGCCGCGGCGCCCGCGCCGGCGCGGGCAACGGCGCTGCCTCGCTGCCGGCGGCGCCCGAGAGGACGCGGTGCTCGATCCGCAGGCCGTCCGCGACCGTGCCCGACGGGGCCTGCTCGGCCGCCGCGGGGAGTTCCAGGTCGAGAACCAGGCACTGCTCCGCGAACTGCGCGGCACGGGCGACCACGTCACCGTCCCGGTCGACCACGATGGAGTCACCGTCGAAGACCAGCTCGTCCTGGCCGCCGGCCATGGCCAGGTAGGCGGTGGTGCACCCCGCCTCCTGGGCGCGCTTGCGCACCAGTTCCAGCCGGGTGTCGTCCTTGTCCCGCTCGAAGGGCGAGGCGTTGACGGACAGCAGCAGCCCCGCGCCCGCCGCACGCGCCGCCGGGACCCTGCCGCCGTCCTGCCAGAGGTCCTCGCAGATCGCCAGTGCCACGTCGACGCCGCCCACCCGGATCACCGGCAGCGTCTCACCGGGCACGAAGTAGCGGAACTCGTCGAAGACGCCGTAGTTGGGCAGGTGGTGCTTGGCGAAGGTCAGCTTGACCTCGCCCTCGTGCAGCACCGCGGCGGCGTTCTGCGGGGCACCGGCCGGCTGGCCGTAGCGCGGCTGGGCCTGCTCGACACGGTCGAGGTACCCGACGACCACCGGCAGGGCGCCCAGCCCCTCCGCGTCCAGCCGGGCGGCCAGCGAGCGCAGCGCCTCCCGGCTGGCGTCCACGAAGGACGAGCGCAGCGCGAGGTCCTCCACCGGGTAGCCGGTGAGCACCATCTCCGGGAAGGCGGCCAACTGGGCCCCCTGCTCGGCGGAGCGCCGGGTCCATCGGAGCACCGACTCGGCGTTCGCGGCGAGGTCACCGACGGTGGAGTCGATCTGGTTCAGGGCGAGACGTAGATGAGGCACCCTCCCAGAGTAACCGTCAGAGTGACGCGATGCCCTGACGCCTCGCCCCGCCCCGGCGTGCAGCCCTGTCTCCGCGCGGCTGGGGTCTGTCGCCGCCGGCCGACGTCCCGCGCGCCCGTCGCGGTGGCGCCGCGCCGGGTATTCCGGCGGCCACCTGCGCTTCGGGCCGCCGCAGGTCGCAGCGTAATGTGGCGGTAACGGCTCACCGTGATACTGGTGTGCAGGGTCGCCCCGCGCGGGCGACCGGGAAAGTCCCGGCCGACCAGCAAGGATGGGTGACCATGGACAAGCAGCAGGAATTCGTGCTCCGGACGCTCGAGGAGCGCGACATCCGGTTCGTGCGACTGTGGTTCACCGACGTGCTGGGCTTCCTCAAGTCCGTGGCCGTCGCCCCCGCCGAGCTGGAGCAGGCGTTCGACGAGGGGATCGGCTTCGACGGGTCCGCGATCGAGGGCTTCGCCCGGGTCTACGAATCGGACATGATCGCCAAGCCGGCGCCCAGCACCTTCCAGATCCTGCCCTGGCGCGCCGAGGCCCCCGGTACCGCCCGCATGTTCTGCGACATCCTGATGCCGGACGGGTCCCCCTCCTACGCGGACCCGCGCTACGTGCTCAAGCGCATCCTGTCCCGCACGTCCGACCTGGGCTTCACCTTCTACACGCACCCCGAGATCGAGTTCTTCCTGCTGAAGAACAAGCCGGTCGACGGCACCCGGCCGACGCCGGCCGACTCCTCCGGGTACTTCGACCACACGCCGCAGAACGTCGGCATGGACTTCCGCCGCCAGGCCATCACGATGCTGGAGTCGATGGGCATCTCGGTGGAGTTCTCCCACCACGAGGGCGCGCCCGGCCAGCAGGAGATCGACCTGCGCTACGCCGACGCGCTGACCACCGCAGACAACATCATGACGTTCCGCCTGGTGATGAAGCAGGTCGCGCTGGAGCAGGGCGTCAACGCCACCTTCATGCCCAAGCCGTTCTCCGAGTTCCCCGGCTCCGGCATGCACACCCACCTCTCGCTCTTCGAGGGCGACCGCAACGCCTTTCACGAGTCCGGCGCCGAGTACCAGCTCTCCAAGGTGGGCCGGTCCTTCATCGCCGGGCTGATCAAGCACGCCGGTGAGATCTCCGCCGTCACCAACCAGTGGGTCAACTCCTACAAGCGCATCTGGGGCGGCGCGCAGCGCACCGCGGGCGCCGGCGGCGAAGCCCCCTCCTACATCTGCTGGGGCCACAACAACCGGTCCGCGCTGATCCGCGTCCCCATGTACAAGCCCGGCAAGACGGGTTCGACCCGCATCGAGATGCGGTCGCTGGACTCCGGCTGCAACCCCTACCTCGCCTACGCGGTGCTGCTCGCCGCCGGACTCAAGGGCATCGAGGAGGGCTACGAACTGCCGCCGGGCGCCGAGGACGACGTCTGGGCGCTCTCCGACGCCGAACGCCGGGCCATGGGCATCTCGCCGCTGCCGCAGAACCTGGGCGAGGCCATCGACCTGATGGAGCGCAGCGAACTGGTCGCCGAGACGCTCGGTGAGCACGTCTTCGACTTCTTCCTCCGCAACAAGCGGCAGGAGTGGGAGGAGTACCGCTCCGAGGTCACCGCGTTCGAACTGCGGAAGTCCCTGCCGGTCCTCTGATGACGGCGCACCCCGAACCCCCGTCGCCCCAGGGAGATCCGCTGCCGACGGAACCCGCCGCCCCGGCCGGACCCGCCTCCAACGGCGGGCGGCGCAGCAGCACGTTCACCAGGTTGCTGCGGTTGGGCTTCACCGACCCGGCCGCCGCCACCCGGCTGCTCGCCGAGCCGCACCTCGCGGCGCTGCACGGGGACACCGTGCTGCTGGAGGCGCTGGGCCGCACGGCCGACCCCGACCTGGCCCTGCTCAGCCTCGTGCGGCTCACCGAGGCGCAGCCCGAGGACAGCGCACGTCAGGAACTGCTCGACACCCTGCGGTCCGCCAAACCGCTGCGCGACCGCCTGTTCGGGGTGCTCGGCGCGTCCGAGGCGCTGGGCGACCACCTCGCCCGCCACCCCTCGGACTGGCAGTGCCTCGTCACCTACGAGGCCGCCGACCTGCACCCGGGCGTCGAGGAGTTCGAAGCCGCCCTGGCCGGCGCCGACACCCCGGACCGGCTGCGGGCCGCCTACCGCCGGGCGCTGCTGACCATCGCGGCCCGGGACGTCTGCGGCACCACCGACTTCGAGCGGGTCGCCGCCGAACTCGCCGACCTGGCCACCGCCACGCTGCGCGCCGCGCTCGCCATCGCGGAGGCCGCCGCGCCCGAGGACGCCAGGACGTGCCGACTCGCGGTGATCGGCATGGGCAAGTGCGGGGGGCGCGAGCTGAACTACGTCTCCGACGTGGACGTGATCTTCGTCGGTGAGCCGGCCGGCGGCGCAGACGAGGGCCTGGCCGTGCAGGCCGCCACCCGGCTCGCCGCCCACCTGACCCGGATCTGCGCCGACACCACCGCGGAGGGCACGATCTGGCCGGTCGACGCCAACCTCCGCCCCGAGGGCCGCAACGGCCCCCTGGTGCGCACCCTGTCCAGCCATCTCGCCTACTACCAGCGCTGGGCGAAGACCTGGGAGTTCCAGGCACTGCTGAAGGCCCGGCCGGTGGCCGGCGACCTGGCGCTGGGTGAGCAGTACTGCCAGGCCGTCGCACCGATGGTCTGGCAGGCCTCCGAGCGGGACAACTTCGTCACCGACGTGCAGCAGATGCGCCGCCGGGTCGTCGCGGGCATCCCGGCCGCGCAACTCGAACGGGAGCTGAAGCTGGGGCCGGGCGGTCTGCGCGACGTCGAGTTCGCCGTCCAGCTCCTGCAACTCGTGCACGGCCGCAGCGACACCAGCCTGCGCAGCTCCACCACTCTCGACGCGCTCGCCGCGCTGGCCGACGGCGGCTACGTGGGCCGGCAGGACGCCGCCGCGCTCGACGACTCCTACCGCTTCCTGCGCACCATCGAGCACCGCATCCAGCTCTACCGCCTGCGGCGTACGCACCTGATGCCGGAGGACGACGCGGACCTGCGCCGGCTGGGCCGCGGCACCGGATTCCGCACCTCGCCGGTCGCCGAACTCAGCAGGGCCTGGAAACGGCACACCGGGGTCGTCCGGCGGCTGCACGAGAAGATCTTCTACCGTCCGCTGCTGGACGCCGTCGCGCAGCTCGACGCGGGCGAGACGCGGCTGTCCACCGCCGCCGCCCGGCAGCGCCTGGAGGCGCTCGGTTACGCCGACCCGGCCGCCGCCCTGCGCCACCTGGCGGCTCTCGCCTCGGGTGTGAGCCGCAAGGCCGCCATCCAGCGCACCCTGCTGCCGGTCCTGCTCGGCTGGTTCGCCGACTCCGCCGACCCGGACGCGGGCCTGCTGGGCTTCCGCAAGGTCTCCGACGCGCTCGGCAAGACGCCCTGGTACCTGCGACTGCTGCGGGACGAGGGCGCCGCCGCGGAGAACCTGGCCCGGGTGCTCTCGGCCGGCCGGTTCGCCCCCGACCTGCTGATGCGCGCGCCGGAGGCGGTCTCCCTGCTGGGCGGCCCGGAGGGGCTCGCGCCGCGCAGCCGGGAAGCGCTCGTGCAGGAGGTGCTGGCGGCCGTGGGCCGCGCCGACAGTGTCGAATTTGCCGTCGGCGCGGCC
>NZ_BAAHCA010000273.1:0-5524 GCF_054776295.1 Streptomyces sparsus | reverse complement strand
CCGCTCCGGCGGCGGGGGGCCCCGGCCCGGCCGGCAAGGACGGCCGCACCTCCCGGCGCTCGCTGCTGCACCGGCTGCTGGGCCGGCCGGAGATCGGCGCGCTGATCGGAGCCGTCGCGGTCTACCTCTTCTTCTTCGCCGCGGCACCCACATTCCGCCAGTTCGACTCGCTGGCCACCGTGCTCTACCAGGCGTCCACGATCGGCATCATGGCGCTCGCGGTGGCCCTGCTGATGATCGGCGGCGAGTTCGACCTCTCGGCCGGTGTCGCGGTGATCACCTCGGCGCTCACCGCGAGCATGTTCGCCTTCCAGCTGTCGATGAACGTCTGGGTGGGCGTCGCCTTCGCCCTCGCGGTGTCGCTGGCCATCGGCGCGCTCAACGGCTTCCTGCTGATCAGGACCGGGCTGCCCAGCTTCCTGGTGACGCTCGGCACCTTCCTGATGCTCCAGGGCGCCAACCTGGCCGTGACGAAGCTGGTCACCGGCAACGTCGCCACCGACTCCATCCGCGACATGGACGGGTTCAGCCAGGCGCAGGCGGTGTTCTCCTCCTCGGTGACCATCGGCGGCACCAGCTTCCGCGTCACCGTGCTGTGGTGGCTGTTCTTCGCCCTGGTCGGCACCTGGGTGCTGCTGCGCACCAAGTACGGCAACTGGGTGTTCGCCGTCGGCGGCAACCGCGAGAGCGCGCGGGCGGTCGGCGTGCCGGTCGCCTTCACCAAGATCACGCTGTTCATGACGGTCGGCTTCGCGGCCTGGTTCGTCGGCATGCACCAGCTGTTCGCCTTCAACACCGTGCAGTCCGGCGAGGGCGTCGGCAACGAGCTGCTCTACATCGCGGCGGCCGTCATCGGCGGCTGCGTGCTGACCGGCGGCTACGGCTCGGTGATCGGCCCGGTGATCGGCGCGTTCCTGTTCGGCATGGTCACCCAGGGCATCGTCTACGCCAACTGGAACCCGGACTGGTTCAAGTTCTTCCTGGGCGCGATGCTGCTGCTCGCCGTCCTCGTCAACCTGTACGTGCGCAACCAGGCCACCCGGAGGTGACCCACGATGGCGACCCCATCCGATGACAACCCGGACCGTTCCGCGCCGATCGTCGAACTGCGCGGTGTCGGCAAGGCCTACGGCAACATCCGGGCCCTCAGCGGCGTCGACCTGGTGGTACGTCCCGGCCGGGTGACCTGCGTGCTCGGCGACAACGGCGCCGGCAAGTCGACCCTGATCAAGATCGTGTCGGGACTGCACCAGCACACCGAGGGCGAGTACCTCATCCAGGGCCGCCCGGTCCGGCTGTCCACCCCGCGCGAGGCGCTGGACCACGGCATCGCGACCGTCTACCAGGACCTCGCCACCGTGCCGATGATGCCGGTCTGGCGGAACTTCTTCCTCGGTTCCGAACTGACCAGCGGGGTGTGGCCGTTCCGCCGGCTCGACATCGCGCAGATGAAGCGGATCGCCGACGCCGAGCTGCGCGAGATGGGCATCGTGCTGGACGACCTGGAGCAGCCCATCGGCTCACTCTCCGGCGGGCAGCGGCAGTCGGTCGCCATCGCCCGGGCCGTCTACTTCGGCGCCCGGGTGCTGATCCTCGACGAACCGACGGCCGCACTGGGCGTCAAGCAGTCCGGCGTGGTGCTCAAGTACATCGCCGCCGCCCGGGAACGCGGCCTCGGTGTCATCTTCATCACCCACAACCCGCACCACGCCTTCATGGTCGGTGACCACTTCGCCGTGCTGCGCCTCGGGGCCCTGGAGCTGAACGCCACCCGCAGCGACGTCTCGTTGGAGGAGCTGACCAACCACATGGCCGGCGGCGCGGAACTCGCCGCACTCAAACACGAACTGGCCCAGGTCAGCGGAGTGACAGTGGAGACCCTGCCGGAGGAGACGGGGCCAAGGTCCCCCGGCGCCACCCGTCCCTGACCCCGGACCGCCCCATCCGGACGCGCCCGGCCACCGGCGGGCCGGGTAACCGTCCGGGGCCGACCACCGCGGCGCACCGCGCCCACCACCGCACCGTCCCCCGGTCCCCCAGCGGACCGGTGAGAGGAGACCCCCGTCATGACAGCCCCCGGCCTTCCCGCCCTGGACCGACTCCGGATCGGCTCGGCCCCCGACTCCTGGGGCGTGTGGTTCCCCGACGACCCGCAGCAGGTGCCCTGGCAGCGGTTCCTGGACGAGGTGTCCGGAGCGGGCTACGACTGGATCGAGCTCGGCCCCCACGGCTACCTGCCGACCGACCCGGCCCGGCTCACCGACGAGGTGCAGCGCCGCGGTCTGAAGGTGTCCGCCGGGACGGTGTTCACCGGTCTGCACCGCGGCCCCGCCGTCTGGGACGAGACCTGGGCGCACGTCGCCGAGGTCGCCGCCCTCACCAGGGCGATGGGCGCCGGGCACCTGGTGGTCATCCCCTCCTTTTGGCGTGACGACAAGACGGCCGAGCTGCTCGAACCGTCCGAGCTGACCGGCGAGCAGTGGGCGCAGCTGGCGGCCGGCATGGAGAAGCTGGCCCGGCGCTGCCGCGAGGAGTTCGGCCTGGACATCGTGGTGCACCCGCACGCCGACACCCACATCGACACCGAGGAGCACGTGGTGCGCTTCCTCGACTCGACCGACTCGGACCTGGTCAACCTGTGCCTGGACACCGGCCACTACGCGTACTGCGGCGGGGACAGCGTCAAGCTGATCGAGACCTACGGCGAGCGCATCGGGTACCTGCACCTCAAGCAGGTCGACCCGGACGTGCTGGCCGACGTCGTGAAGAACGGCACGCCCTTCGGTCCGGCCGTGCGGCAGGGCGTGATGTGCGAGCCGCCGCTGGGCGTGCCCGCGCTGGAACCGGTGCTGACCGCCGCGCAGGGCCTGGGCATCGACCTGTTCGCCATCGTCGAGCAGGACATGTACCCCTGCCCGCCCGACCAGCCGCTGCCCATCGCCGAGCGCACCCGCCGCTTCCTGCGGTCCTGCGGCGCCTGACCGCACGGACGGCACCGCCCCACCCACGGCCCGTGCGCCGGGCGCGCCCCGGCGCCGGCCGTCCTCGACCTCGGCCGGACCGCTACCAGGAGACGAAGGACCACATGACGAACCAGGGCTCTGTCGGCGTCGCCGTGATCGGCACCGGGAAGATGGGCGCCGACCACGTACGCCGGATCAACGACGTCATCAGCGGCGCCCACGTGGCGGCCGTGGTGGACATCGACCACGCCAGGGCCGCGGAGCTGGCCGACGGCCTGAACGGCTGCACCGCGCACACCGACCCCGCCGCCGCGATGGCCGCCGACGGCGTGGACGCCGTACTCATCGCCTCTCCCGGCCCGGCGCACGAGGCGGCGCTGCTGGAGGCGCTGTCCCGGGACCTGCCAGTGCTGTGCGAGAAGCCGCTCACCCCGGACGCGCAGAGCGCGCTGCGAGTGCTGAAGGCCGAGCAGGAGCGGGGCCGCCGGCTGATCCAGGTGGGCTTCATGCGCCGCTTCGACAGCGAGTACCTGGACCTCAAGGAGCTGCTGTCCGGCGGTGAGCTGGGCCGGCCGCTGATGCTGCACTGCCGCCACCGCAACGCGGGCGTGCACGACTACTTCACCAACGAGATGCTGATCAACGACGCGGTGGTGCACGAGATGGACTGCGCCCGCTGGCTGCTGGAGCAGGAGATCACCGCGGTGAGCGTATTCCGGCCGACGGCGAACTCCGGCGCTCCCGAGGGGCTCAGCGACCCGCAGCTGGTCGTGTTCGAGACCGAGGGCGGCGCGCTGGTCAACGTCGAGATGTTCGCCACCTGCGGCTTCGGCTACCAGGTGCAGGCGGAGGCGGTCTGCGAGCGGGGCACCGCGCGCATCGGGGAGGGCCACGGCATGCTGACCAACCGGGCCGGGCGGTGGGGCGGCGCGATCACACAGGACTTCATCGGCAGGTTCGCCGAGGCCTACGACCGGGAGTTGCAGCGCTGGGTGGACGCCACCCGGAGCGGCACCACGACCGGGCCGAGCGCCTGGGACGGCTACGCCGCCGCCGCGGTGTGCGAGGCCGGTGTCGCCGCTCAGGCCACCGGGCGGCGCACCGCCGTCGACATGATCGAGCGCCCCGCCTTCTACCGGTGAAGGACCCGCCATGCGCATCGCTCTCGACCCCTACATGTTCCGGCATGTGCCGCTGCTCGAACTGCCCGCTCTGGTAGCGGAGTTGGGATACGAGTGGATCGAGCTGTCGCCCCGGGAGGACGTCAACCCCTTCTTCAGGCACCCGCGTGTCGACGACGGCACGGTACGCCGGTTCCGCAAGGCGCTGGACGCCGCGGGGGTGCGGATCTCGTCCGTGCTACCGCTGTTCCGCTGGTCCGGACCGGACGAACTGGAACGCCAGGCGGCGGTCCGGTACTGGAAACGGGCCATCCAGATCGCCTCGGACCTCGGCGTGGACAGCATGATCTCGGAGTTCAACGGCCGCCCGGAGGACCCCGAGCGGAGCGAGGCGCAGTTCTGGCGGTCGATGGAGGAACTGCTGCCGCACTTCGAACGGGAGGGTGTTCGGTTGGCGTTGGAGCCCCACCCGGACGACTTCATCGAGGACGGCTACCAGGCCGTCAACATGATCCGCGGCATCAACCACCCGCAGGTCTCCTACCTGTACTGCGCGCCGCACACCTTCCACCACGGCGACGACGCGCCCGGCCAGATCGCGCACGCGGGTGAGCTGCTGACCCACGTGCACCTGGCCGACACCTTCGACCACCGCGGCTCCTCGGGACTGCGCTACATCGTCAACCCGCCCGGTTCGACGGTCCGCGTCCACCAGCACCTGGACGTCGGCCAGGGTGAGGTGGACTTCGACGAGCTGTTCCGCGCGCTGCGGGACAACCACTTCGACGGGACGCTGACGGCCTGCGTCTTCGCGTGGGAGGAGCGGGCCCGGGAGTCGTCGCTGTTCATGCGGCGCAGGATCGACGAGTACCTGGCCGGCCGCCCCTGACGCCGCCGCTGACCGCCACGGCGGAACCGGCGCCGCGGCGGTGGTCGTCATATCGGATGACCGCAGGCCGGAGGGCAGCCGGTCGCGGGTCACGCGCGTCACGCGAGTAACAAGAGTCCCCAGCCGGTCACAGTCGTCACCGTTACGCGGGTTTCCGGTCACAGGAGGTCAACAGCGGGGCCCGGTCGTCACACTGTGTCGTGCGTCACGCACAGTCTGGTCGGGCATCACCGGACACCCCCGTGGAGGTGCCTCACATGGCCGACCGACGTCTGTGGTCTTACAAGGAGATCGCCGCGCACATCCAGGTCCAACCGGACACCGTGCGCTCGTACCGCAAGCACGGCCTGCTGCCGTCACCCGACCTCGTCGAGGGCGGCAAGCCCTACTGGTTCGCGGACACCGTCCGCGAGTGGGTGGCCCGCAGGCCGGGGCACGGCGGACGACGAGGGACATAGGACGGCACCCGCCGCAGATCCGAGGCCCCGCACACCGCACCCGCGGCGTGCGGGGCCTTCGCGTGCCGCGGCACCGGACAGGCGCCGCGACGG
>NZ_BAAHCA010000272.1:0-5526 GCF_054776295.1 Streptomyces sparsus | reverse complement strand
CGGCCGCGCGGCGTGCCCCCGCTCCCGCACCGCCCGCGCCACCGCGGGCGTTGCCCCTCTCACTATGCCGAAGCGACTCCCCGCGCCGGCCCAGGAACAGGTCAAGAACGAGGCAAGGACCGGCAGGCCCGCGCGTCCGGGGCTGCGTCTCCTCGCGCCAGCGGCGCGCGGCCGAGCGGGACCCCCTCCGAGCCGCCGACGGAAGCGCGTACGCTCTCGCTGCCAGGTCGGTGGTGAACGTGGCTGTTCACAAGTCCGGCGCTCGTGTTTCCCTTCCGAGATGAGGACCGAGAGCGCCGACCCGTCCGGTGGCAGCCCGACCGCTTCTGCTTGCCCGACCTCTTCCGCCCACCCGGCCCGTGCTGTTCGGCAGAGAACCGCTCGTGACCTCGTGGACTGCGTCCAGGTGCTTGCCGCAGTCCACGAGCGCGACGGCTATCCGGCGAACTGGCCTGAGCGGCCCGGCGACTGGTTGACGCGGCCGGCGCTCGTCTCCGCCTGGGTGGCGGAGCTGGACGGTCGCGTCGCCGGGCACGTCTGTCTGTCGGGAAGCGGCGTCGGCGATGTGGCGCCCGATCTCTGGAGCGCGCGCGAGGGCGTGAGCGGCGACGAGGCCGCAGTCGTCAGCCGGCTGTTCGTCGCTCCAGCGGCACGCGGCCACGGGCTCGGCGCGGCCCTGTTGGCCCGGGCGGCTGCCCAGGCACGGGCCCGTGGCCTGCACCCGGTGCTCGACGTGGTGGCATCCGACACCACGGCGGTCGCACTGTACGAGCGACTGGGCTGGGCACTGCTCGGCATCGGCGAACAGCGGTGGAGCCCCGACCGGCTCGTGGCCGTCCGCTGCTACGCGGCACCCTGATCGCGTCACCGCGAGCCGCTGCCCGGTACGGCCTGCTTTCCCGCCCCGGCTCCTGAGCTGCCGCTCTCGGACTCCCGATCACGGCTCTCCGGGTTCTCAGTCCTCCCGCTCTCCTACCTTTTTCTCATCCCTGCTTTCCTTACTTCTTCTTCTTCTTCTTCGGGTTACCGCTCTCGCCCCCCTTCTCTTCCTTCCCTTTTCGCTGCTTCTCCTGTTTCGCCTGCTGCTTCAGCTGCTGCTTGTGGGCGCGCACCCTTTCCAGGGTCTCGGGGCCGGTGATGTCCGCAGCCGAGCGGTACGACTCGGGTTCGCCGTAGGGGCCCGCTGCCTCGCGCCAGCCGTCCGGACGCACGTCGTACTGCTTTCCGAGCAGGGCGAGGAAGATCTGCGCCTTCTGCTGTCCGAAACCGGGCAGCGCGTTCAGCCGCTTCAGGAGTTCGGCGCCGTCAGGAACGTCCTGCCAGACCGCGGAGGCGTCACCGTCGTAGGTGTCCACCAGGTACTGGCAGAGCTGCTGGACCCGCTTGGCCATCGAACCGGGATAGCGGTGCACGGCCGGCTTCTGCGACAGCAGCGCGGCGAACTCCTCCGGCGGCCAGGCGGCGATCCGGTGCGCGTCCAGGTCCTCGTCGCCGAGGCGTTGCGCGATGGTGAGCGGACCGGCGAAGGCCCATTCCATGGGGACCTGCTGGTCGAGCAGCATGCCGACGAGCGCGGCAAGCGGGCTGCGACCGAGCAGCGCGTCGGCTTCCGGCTGCTGTGCGAGCCGAATGGTGTGGTTCATCCCTCGATCGTGCCCCCGCCACCACGCCCCCGCACCCGGTGTTGAGCCCGCCGCCTGCGGGAGGTGCTTCCCGTGCGCGTCCGGGGCCGACCCGGCCGCGTTGGTCGGGCCGGTCCCGCACTCTGGTCGCCCTCTACAAAGCCAAGTCGAAAGCAGTGGTGATTGCCGCACACGCTACGACGAAAGCTCTCTTGCACCGGCCGGGCCGGCGACGCAGCCCGAGTAGTCCCGCGCAATCCGCAGGTGGTAGCGGCGGGTAACGCAACCAGGTGGAACCTGGGTGGCATTCGGTTGCCGCCAGCCGGTGGCTCTTTCTCACGACAGGTTGCTTGTGTAGCAGTACCCGGCGAAGATCGCGGCCCGACCGACTGTGTCGTCGTGCCCTGCGCTCGACGGCCGGAATTCGTACACGCCGTACAGCGGTTGTGCGGAGAGCTCGCCGAAATTTCCGTTCGGCACTACGAGTCTCCTCTCCATAGGGAGGCTCGTACTCTGTGCCGCATGGCTGCCATCGCTGTCCGTCCGGCCTGGCTCGGCAGCGTGGATGCTGTGGAAACGAGAACTTCCCCGGAGGATCAGTGTTACGGGACCGTCTCCACTGGAGAATGATGCCGTCGCAGAGCCGCACTCCTTGCCCTCATAGGAGGCGTTCGACGGATTCGGTATACCGGCGGCGTCGAGTTCCTTCCGTGTCTCCGTCGTCGATCTGACGGCAGAAAGATCCGTCTCCTTATCCGGGGCAGTCAGATCGCTCATGCTCTCAGCGATGCCGACAGGTTGTTCTTTCGGATTCTCCGAGCGGAGAACGGCCAGAGCTCCCACAGCGACGAGAATGGCGACGCTGGCGAGGGAGATCCATCTCATCCTCATGCGGAGTACCTCTCTTCGCTGTCGGAGGCCTGGCGGCTGTCCTTCTTCGCATCCTGGAGGTGCTGTGACGGCAGGGCTGCCTCGATGCGAGAGAGTAACCCGAGCTCCGTGACACTGCCGTGAGGTGCGCCCGTGGTGTCCGCTCTGCTGCCATATGCGTGTTCGGTCCTTATGAGGTGTCTCCCCTTCGCGAAAAGAAGGCCGACTGCGCCATTACCGGTGAAGATCGTCATGAATGCGTAGTCCGCTGCGGAGGTCCATGAGCACGGAACTGTCTAATTGACGTGACCTGAAATGGTCGTGTACGCAGACTCGTCTCTTCCCGGTTGCCGCAGACCATCCGGCTACTTCACCACGTGGGATCCGTGCCCCTCACCGGGTCTACCAGCGTGGCCACCGGGCGCATGACAAGTCGGCTGGGGTCGGTGGCCGCCAGGCGCGCGGTCCTCTGTCGCCGATGGAGGCGTCCGAGGTCTCAACTCGCCAGCGCACCAGGCGGGAGGGCGAGGTCTCGGCCGCTGGCTCGGGCCCGGAACGCCGAAGGTGCCGGGTTCGCACGGAATTCCGGGCGTAATCGTACGTTCATGTGACGCTTCATTGCGCCGGATAAGTGAACGCGGCCGGGGTAGTGCTGGGGCGTCCGGGTCGATAACGCCACGGATCGCATGCGCGTGCGAAAAAGTGCCGCGTGTGAGGGGAATCGCCCGTGACAGCGACGCACGGGCACGAGGATTCGAGAAAGGCCGGGCATCGGTGACACAGCCCTTCGAACTGCCGGACTTCTACCTGCCCTATCCGGCACGACTCAACCCGCATCTGGAACAGGCCAGGGAGCACACCCGGATCTGGGCCGATGAGATGGGAATGCTGGAGGGGTCGGGGATCTGGGACCTCCGCGACCTCGAGGCCCACGACTACGCACTCCTGTGCGCGTACACCCACCCCGACGCCTCCGGTCCGGCGCTCTCCCTGGTCACGGACTGGTACGTGTGGGTCTTCTTCTTCGACGACCACTTCCTGGAGACCTTCAAACGGTCCTCCGACCGGCTGGGCGGCAAGCAGTACCTGGACCGGTTGCCGCTGTTCATGCCGATGGACCTGGCGACGGCGGTGCCCGAACCGGTCAACCCCGTCGAGCGGGGCCTGGCCGACCTGTGGGCCCGCACGGTGCCCAGCATGTCGATGGAGTGGCGGGCGCGGTTCGCGGAGAGCACCGAGAACCTGCTCAACGAGTCCCTGTGGGAACTCTCCAACATCAACGCCCACCGGGTGCCCAACCCCGTCGAGTACATCGAGATGCGGCGCAAGGTCGGCGGCGCGCCCTGGTCGGCAGGGCTGGTGGAGTTCGCCGCGGGCGCCGAGGTACCGGCCGCGGTTGCCGGCTCCCGGCCGCTGCGCGTGCTCAAGGACGCCTTCTCCGACGGCGTGCACCTCCGCAACGACCTCTTCTCCTACCAGCGGGAGACCGAGGACGAGGGTGAGTTGAGCAACGGGGTGCTCGTGCTGGAGACCTTTCTCAAGTGCACCACCCAGCAGGCCGCGGACGCCGTCAACGACCTGCTGACCTCCCGCGTGCAGCAGTTCGAGAACACCACGCTGTCCGAGCTGGCCCCGCTGTTCGCCCGGCACGGCCTCACCCCGCAGGAGTGCGCGGCCGTGCTCGCCTACGTGAAGGGCCTCCAGGACTGGCAGTCCGGCGGCCACGAGTGGCACATGCGGTCCAGCAGGTACATGAACGGCGGCGGGCAGGCGACGCCGGGCGCGGCGGTCGCGCCCGCGGCGGCTTCGGCGTTCCTGCCCACCGGGCTGGGGACGTCGGCGGTCCGGTTCGGCAACGGCACGGTGGTGACGGCCCGTTCGGAGCGGGCCCGCGCCCGTACCCACACCTACGTCCCGTACCAAGCCACCGGGCCGTCGCAGATCCCCGACCTTAGGCTGCCGTTCACGACCACGCTCAGCCCTCACCTCGACGCCTCCCGGCGCCATGTCCTCGCCTGGGGAGCGGAGATGGGCATGCTTGAGGCGCAGGCCGGGGTGCCAGGCTCCGACATCTGGACCGCCGAACAGCTCGCCGGCTACGACCTCCCGCTGTGCGCGGCGGGCATCCACCCCGACGCGACCGCGGACAGCCTCGACCTGACCTCCGACTGGCTGACCTGGGGCACCTACGGCGACGACTACTTTCCCGTCGTCTACGGCCGCAGCCGCGACCTGGCCGGGGCCGCGCTCTGCAACGAACGGCTCTCGCTGTTCATGCCGCTCGACGCGGGGGCGGCGACACCGCCGCCGCTGACCGCGCTGGAACGCGGCCTCGCCGACCTGTGGCGGCGGACCGCCGGCCCGATGGCCCCCCAGGCCAGGCGGACCTTCCGGACTGCCGTCGAGGACATGACGGCCAGCTGGCTGTGGGAGCTGGCCAACCAGGCCCAGAACCGGATCCCGGACCCCGTCGACTACGTCGAGATGCGCCGCATGACCTTCGGTTCCGACCTCACCATGAGCCTGTGCCGGCTGGGCCACGGCCGTGAGGTGCCGCCGGAGATCTACCGCAGCGGGCCCATGCGCAGCCTGGAGAACGCGGCCGCGGACTACGCGTGCCTGCTCAACGACGTGTTCTCGTACCAGAAGGAGATCGAGTTCGAGGGTGAGGTGCACAACGGCGTCCTGGTGGTGCAGAACTTCTTCGACTGCGACCACCCCACCGCGCTGGCCATCGTGCACGACCTGATGAACTCCCGGCTCAGCCAGTTCCAGCACGTCGCCGACCACGAACTGCCCGTGCTTTACGAGGACTTCCAGCTCAGCGCGCAGGCCCGTCAGATCCTCGACGGTTACGTCGGGGAACTGCGGAACTGGCTCGCCGGCATCCTCGTGTGGCACCGCGGGTGCCGGCGCTACGGCGAGGCCGAGCTGCTGGCCGACTTCGGGAACCGCCGGCAGCTCACCGCGGTCGCCACGGCCGCCGCCCACCTGCGTCCCACCGGCCTGGGCACGTCCGCCGCCCGCCTCACCC